>NZ_JBNGGC010000018.1:0-189988 GCF_049974565.1 Streptomyces sp. WG5
CCCGTGGCGGTCGTCCAGCGAGCGGCGTTCTCCTCCGGCGACTCCGACTCCGTCGCCGCGCTGGCCGGGGCGTTCGCCGGGGCGTCGGTCGGCGGCTCCGCCTGGCCGGCCGACTGGCTACGCGCGCTTGAGTACCAGGCTCAGGTGCGTCCTCTCGTCGTCCCGTGGAACTCGGGAAACCCGAAGAGCTACCGGGGTACGCCGCCACCGCCGCCGGGCCGCCGCGCGTGAGCCGACCCGTGCGGCTGGCCGAGGAGTGGCTGCGGCAGACCTACAACGGCCTGGTGGAACTGGCCGTCCCTGATGTCGTGCACGAGGCCCCCACTGCCTGGTTGCTCAGCTGCCGGACCGTGGCACAGCCGGGTTTCCCGCGTACGCCGATGCTCGCGGCGTCGGTCGTCGTACCGAAGTACAGCGGCCTGCCGTACCACCCGTCCCCCAGCGCTCCCCTCGCCGATCTGGAGCACGCCCCCAATCGGGAGCAGGTCAACCGAGTGGTGTCCCAGCCGCAGCGGCTCAATGTCCGCGGCCGGGTCGTCGCACTGCACCATCGCATCGACCGGATCGCCGTGACCGCGTTGCCGTGGGCGCCCGGCCACGAGGCTCCGGGATGGTGGGGCAGGCTGGCCAAGCGCTATTTCCCGGGGTTTCGGGAGACGGTGGTCGGCGGCTGGGACGACGTCATACGCACCATCGCCGACGCGGGGCCGGATGCCCGAGGCCTGGTCTGGGTCAGGCGCGAGGCGGGCGGTCAGGAGATCACAGGACATCTCGTCTACGTCCACAACAACAACGGCCAAGTCGTCTTTCTCGATGAGATGACCGCCTCTTTGGCGAAGTTGGAGACCGAGAACGTCCGCGAGCTCCGCCTGTTGCACCAGCCGCCGCAGCGCCTCACCAGAACGTCGTATATCAGAACACCCCGTACATGATGGAGCCGGACAAGTGGTTACCAAGGACGAGGCAGTTGCTACTGCCGCTCATTACGTGAAGACCTCCGCCTATGCAGAGCGAGCCGATTCCGTCGTCATGCTTCCGGACACGGCGGTCGAATACACGTATGGCTGGACTGTGCTCTTCGACTTCAAGGAGCACATCGAGACCGGCGACTTCACGAAGAAGCCGTTCAGCCCGGTCGTTGTCGTCCCCCACGACGGTACGGCCGCCCACATGGCGCCGACCTTCCCCGCGACCGCGCAGTACATGGAGATGCGCGCGTCCGGCGATTGGCCTCCGGCCAGAGGGCACTGACGGACCGGGCCTGACGGCCCGGGGAATCACGTGATCGAGGCCTCGGCCGTCCTGCCGTTTTCTCCGACGCGGCATGCGGCGAGGGCGAGGACCGGCGGAGCCACCACATGCCGGACGTGGTTCATGTTCACGACACAACTTGTGCCACAGGTCCGGACCAACCTCTTGCCCCCGCCCCTCCCCCGTCGCAAGCTCCCCTCATGGAGCTGGAGTTGCGGCATCTCAAGACGGTCCGGGCCATCGCCGACGCCGGCAGCCTCACCAGGGCGGCGACGGCCCTCGGCCTCGCACAGCCCGCGCTGAGCGCACAGCTCAAGCGGATCGAGCGCGCTCTGGGCGGCGCACTGTTCGTGCGGGGCAGACACGGGGTGCGGGCCACCGCGCTGGGCGAACTGGTGCTGGAGCGCAGCCGGATCGTGCTGCCCGCGGTGACCGAGCTGCAGCAGGAGGCGGCCCGGTTCGCGCGGGCGCCGCGCACGGCGGAACGCCTGCGGCTGGGCGGCACCCACGGGCCCCTGCTGGGGGCCCTGGTCGACCGGCTGGCGGACGTCGCGCCACAGGCCCGGATGACGACCTGCACGTCCTGGTCGGAGAGGGAGCTGGCCGGGCAACTGGCGGAGGGGCGCCTGGACTTCGCGCTCGCCGGGACCTGCGGGTCCGCGTCCCCGCCCGGCGCCGAGGGACTGGTCTGGCGGGAGGTCGCCGTCGACCCGGTGTTCGTGATGATGCCCGACGCCCACCCGCTCGCCCACCGGACGGAGGTGGACCTGACCGAGCTGGCGGACGAGGAATGGGCCTGCGTACCCGGTGACGGCTGCTTCGGCGACTGCTTCACCGCGTCCTGCGCCCGCGCCGGGTTCACCCCGCGCCGCATGTACGAGACGGACACCGCGTCCCTGGTCCACCTGGTGCAGGTGGGGCGGGCGGTCGGGCTGTGCCGGGCGACCTTCCCGACCACGCCCGGCATCGTCACCCGGCCGCTCTCCGGCACCCCGCTGGCCTGGCGGCACCTGCTCGGCTGGCACGCGGTGACGCAACGGCAGGACACCGCGGCGACCGTGCTCGCGCAGGCCCGTATGGCGCACGCGGGGGTCGCGGCGAGCAGTGACAGCTACACGGAGTGGATGGCCGCGAACCGGGTCTCCTGACCCCCTCCTGGCCCCCGTACGCCTTCCATAACACCAGGGAGGGGGCCGACCGACGTCTTACGGCCGCCGGTCGGCCCTCCCTACGGTTTCGGCACCTCCCCACCGGGACCCACCGGGCCCACCCGGACCACCGGGGCCCACCCGGGCCCGTCGGGGCCCCGCCGAGACCGAGGAGAAGCCCCCATGCCCCACCGACACCGACACACCAGAGCCGTGGGTGCCGCCGTCGCCGCGACGGCCGCCCTGCTCGTGGCCGGGCTCAGCGGCTCCGCGAGCGCCGGGACGGCACCGGCCGGCTCCGCACCCACCGCGGCCGAGACCCTCCGCACCGACGCCGCGCCGCCCGCCCTCCTCACCGCCCTGCAGCGCGACCTCGGCCTCGACCGGCAGCAGGCCGAGCGCCGCCTCGCCAACGAGGCTGAGGCGGGCGCCATCGCGGGCCGGCTCCGCGCCGCGCTCGGCGGCGACTTCGCGGGCGCGTGGCTGGGGGGCGCCGAGTCCGGCACGCTGACCGTGGCGACGACCGACGCGGACGACGTCGCGACGATCGAGGCGGCGGGCGCCGTGGCCACCGTCGTACGCCGCTCGCTCGCCGACCTGGACGCGGCCAAGTCCCGGCTGGACCGGGCCGCCGCCGGCCGGGACACCACCGACGCGCCCGTCCGGTACGTCGACGTGCGGACGAACACGGTCACCGTGCAGGCCGTACGGCCTGCCGCGGCCCGCGCCCTGCTCGACGCGGCCGGTGTCGACGCCGGACTCGCCCGGGTGGAGAAGTCGTCCGAGAAGCCCCGCCCGCTGTACGACCTGCGGGGCGGCGAGGCCTACTACATCAACAACAGCGGTCGCTGCTCGATCGGCTTCCCCGTCACCAAGGGCACCCAGCAGGGCTACGCCACCGCCGGCCACTGCGGGCGGACCGGGGCGAGCACCAGCGGCGCCAACCGGGTCGCCCAGGGCACCTTCCAGGGCTCGGTCTTCCCCGGCCGCGACATGGCCTGGGTGGCCACCAACTCCAACTGGACGGCGACCCCGTACGTCAGCGGCGCCGGCGGCCAGAACGTCCAGGTCACCGGGTCCACGCAGGCCCCGGTCGGCGCCTCCGTGTGCCGCTCCGGCTCCACCACCGGCTGGCACTGCGGCACCATCCAGCAGCACAACACCAGCGTCACCTACCCCGAGGGCACCATCAGCGGCGTCACCCGCACCACGGTGTGCGCCGAGCCCGGCGACTCGGGCGGCTCGTACATCTCCGGCAGCCAGGCGCAGGGCGTCACCTCGGGCGGCTCGGGCGACTGCCGCTCCGGCGGGACGACGTTCTTCCAGCCGATCAACCCGCTGCTGCAGAACTACGGCCTCACCCTGAAGACGACCGGTGACGACGGCGGCCCCGAGGAGCCTCCGCCCGGCGGCACCTGGGCGGCCGGCACCGTCTACCAGCCGGGCGCCACGGTGACGTACGGCGGCGCCACCTACCGCTGCCTCCAGGGCCACCAGGCCCAGCAGGGCTGGGAGCCGCCGAACGTCCCGGCACTGTGGCAGCGCGTGTGAGTCACGGAGTGACGGACTGACCCACGGGGGACGACGGGGGCGGGCCCGGGTGCGCTGAGGGAGAGCACCCGGGCCCGGTCGCGTCGTCACGTCGTCGCCGCGTCGGTCCCCGTCCGGGACCGACGGTCCCCGGCCCTCATGTGCGGGTCACCCGTCCGCAGCCTTCCGAGTCGGCCCCCGTGAGGGGCTGACTGCGGTCGTAGGGGTCCACCGTGGGCCCGGTGGGCCGCTCGCCGCTGGGGCCGTCGGCGGCGAAAGCGGGGTGCAGGTAGCCGTCGTCGATGTCGCAGTCGGTGTTGTTGTGCTCCGAGAAGTACTTCTCCAGCAGGAGCTTTCCCTCGGTCACGTCCCATCTGGCCGGGTCGTTCAGCGTCAGGGTGAGCACGCGGCGGACGATCGTGCGCGACACCTCTCCGTCGTCCCCGTCCGCCCGCACGAGCGGATAGACGAAGGTGTAGTCCGCGTTCACCTTCACCACGCCCGGCTCCCCGGCGGCCAGGGCCATGTGGCCGCGGACCTTGACCACGTCGCCGGCCGGGCGCACCTCGTCCGGGTCGAAGCGGGTGAAGAGCCGGAGCGGGTCGTGCTCCTCGTCCGGTGCCCGCAGTGACCGGCGCAGCTCCGGCAGGAGCTCCGGTTGCTTCGGGTCGAGGACGGCCAGCGCCTCGTCCGGCTGCTCGCCGCGCAGCACTCCGGGGTCGAGGTTGGCGGCGACCAGGAGATCCTTGGTGCGGCGCAGCGCGAACGCCACGTCCTTCTCGCTCATGCCGGAGAGCGCCTTCGCCGCCGGTACCTCGATGGCGTCGGCGCCCTCGGCCCACCGTTCGGCCGGCGAGCCGCGGAAGGGGTGCTCGCGGGTTGCCCGTCCCGACCGGGCGGGGTCCCCGGGGGCGCCGGTCGGCAGCGCGTTCTCGGCCGCCAACGGCTGTTCGGCGCCGCCGCCTCCGCCGGGCAGCCGGTCCAGGAGCAGCGAGGGCCGTACGGCGACGACCGCGAGGGCCGCCAGCACCAGCACGCCGACGACCGCACCCCAGCGGCGTCGGCGGGAGCCGCCGCCCTTGCTCTCCTGCCCTGCCGGGCCCGTACGCCATCCCGGTGGGGCCGGCGGCCCCTGTTCCTTCCGCTTGCGGCCCGGTACTCGGCCGCCCCGGCCCCCGCCCGGGGCGGCGCGCCGCGCCGCCTCGTCCTCCTCCCGCAACCGCCGAGCCACCATCCGCGCCCGTGCGGACGGTTCCTTGGGCGCGGAGGGGGCGTGACCGCCCTCGGCGGCTTCCCGCAGGAACGACTCCAGTTGCTCGTCGGACAGGGAGGGGGCCGGGTCGTCGTCGGAACGGTCGGGAGGCGGAACAGTACTCACGGACTCACTTTCCGGGCAGCGGAACGGGACGGGGACTTTTCCGCGATCAATGGTGGCGTCGTGTGAAGGAAAAGTGGGGTGTCATGAGGGATTCGTGACCGAATTCTCCGTGCTCCGACGCCCCGTGGGCGTCAAGGCCCCGAAGTCCCGCGTCCTCTGCGGGGATCAGGCCCGCAGAAACGCCAGCACCGCCAGTACCCTGCGGTGCGTCTCGGTGGCCGGGGGCAGGTCGAGCTTGGTGAGGATGCTGCCGATGTGCTTGCCCACGGCGGCCTCCGAGACGACCAGTTCGCGGGCGATGGCGCCGTTGGACCTGCCCTCGGCGATCAGGGCCAGCACCTCCCGCTCGCGCGGGCTGAGCCGCTCCAGCGGGTCCCGGCGGCGCCGCAGCAACTGGCGTACGACTTCCGGGTCGACGACCGTGCCGCCGTCCGCGACCTCGGCCAGCGCGTCGACGAACTCCTCGACCTGGCCGACGCGGTCCTTCAGCAGGTAGCCGACACCCGTGCCGTCGCCGGAGTCCAGCAGTTCGGCGGCGTAGGTCCGCTGCACGTACTGGCTGAGGACGAGGACGGGCAGGCCGGGGCGCCGCTCCCGCAGCCGCACCGCGGCGTGCAGGCCCTCGTCCTGGAAGCCGGGCGGCATGCGGACGTCCGTGACGACGATGTCCGGGGTGTGCTCCTCCGTCGCCGCGACCAGCGCCTCGGCGTCCCCCACGGCCGCCACGACCTCGTGGCCGCAGCGGCCGAGCAGGCCGACCAGCCCGTCCCGCAGCAGCACGCTGTCCTCGGCCAGTACTACGCGAAGCGTTCGGTCCGGTGCTCGGTCCACTCGCAAGGAATCTCCACGCGCAACAGGGTCGGTCCGCCCGGCGGACTGGACAGGGAGAGTCTGCCATCCAGTACGGACACCCGGTCGGCGAGCCCGGTCAGTCCGCTGCCCGCCCCGGCGTCGGCGCCGCCCCGGCCGTCGTCGCGGACGTCGAGGAACAGCCGTCCGTCGCGGTGTCCGCCGGTCACCTCCACGCGGTCCGCGCCACTGTGCCTGGCGGCGTTGGCGAGGGCTTCGCAGACCACGAAGTAGGCGGCGGCCTCGACTGCCTGGGGCAGCCGGCCCGGCAGCTCCAGGCGCACGTCCACGGGGACGGCGGACCGGTCGGCCGCGTCGTCCACGGCGGCCTGGAGACCGTGGTCGGCGAGCACCTTGGGGTGGATGCCGTGGATCAGTTCACGCAGTTCCTCCAGCGCCTTCCCCGCCTCCCCGTGGGCCTTCGCCAGCTGGTCGGCGAGCGGGCCGGGCGGCGCGTCCAGGCGGGCCAGGCCGAGGGCCATCGTCAGGGCGACCAGGCGCTGCTGGGCGCCGTCGTGCAGGTCGCGTTCGATACGGCGCCGCTCGGTTTCGAAGGCGTCCACCAAACGCACGCGTGAGCGCGTGAGTTCGACGACCCGGTCGCCCAGGTCGCCCTCGCGCGGGGCCACCAGGACACGGGTGAACTCGGCCCGCGCACCCGCCGCGAGACCCAGCGCGTAGGCGCCCAGGGCGAGCAGCAGCAGCCCGAGCACCGCCACGCCGAACGCGGCCGGCCAGGTGGTGACCGTCCACTGCTTGAGCACCTTCGCCTCCTCGCCGTCCCCGACGGTGGCCATCAGCAGCGGAGTGGCTGCCGTGGCGAGCGGCACCGCCAGCGCGGCGCAGACGACCAGCGCGTCCAGCGGCCAGAGCAGGAAGGCGAACAGCAGGGCGTAGCCGAGTTCCTGCCAGGTCGACCGCTCCCGCAGCCGGGTGGTCAGCCAGGCCCACAGGCCCGCGGCGTCGGGCGGCCGGTGCCGGCCGGGTACGGGATCGCGGTCGACCAGGCGCAGCCGGTGCCGTTCCAGATGGGCGACGGGGATGCCCGCGAGCGCGGTGAGGACGAGCAGCGGCAGCCCCACCACGACGACGGCGAGGAGGCCGCCGGCGGCCACCGCGGCCACGACTCCCACCAGGGTGACGGCACCGGCCACCGCCCCGGTCGTCAGGTAGGCGACCGCGCGCCACGGCCAGGCCGACAGCAGGAAACCGGGGCCGGGCATGGCCTGCCACACAGTGCGAGGGTGCATGCGGATCACCGTAGGACTCCCGCGATCGGCCGGGCCATCGGTCCAGCGGGCCTCGCGGGGGTATGGCCTGCCCTACCCCGGTTCTCGCCTCTGCCGCACTGCGCCGGGGTGGTCACAGGCGGTTCCGTGGAGTCACCAGCCCGGAAGCCGACGTAGTGGGGACAGATGAACGGTCAGATGAACGACGGAGCGGTCCAGTTGCGTTCCGTCAGCAGGCGGTACGGGGCGGGCGACAGCGCCGTGACGGCCCTCGACGAGGTCTCCCTCACCTTTCCCCGGGGCACGTTCACCGCCGTCATGGGCCCCTCCGGCTCCGGCAAGTCGACGCTCCTGCAGTGCGCGGCCGGCCTGGACCGGCCCACGTCGGGCTCGGTGGCCGTCGGCGGCACCGAGCTGACCGGGCTGAGCGAGAGAAGGCTGACCCTGCTGCGCCGTGAGCGCATCGGGTTCGTGTTCCAGGCGTTCAACCTGCTGCCCTCACTGACCGCCGAGCAGAACGTGGCGCTCCCCCTCCGCCTGGCCGGCCGCCGCCCCTCCCGGACCCGGGTGCGCGCAGCACTCGCCCAGGTCGGCCTCGGCGACCGGGCCCGGCACCGGCCCGCGGAGATGTCCGGCGGCCAGCAGCAGCGCGTCGCCCTGGCCCGCGCGCTGATCACCCGCCCCGACGTGCTGTTCGGCGACGAACCGACCGGTGCGCTGGACTCGGGGACCGGCCGTGAGGTGCTGGCCCTGCTGCGCGGCATGGCCGACCACGAGGGCCAGACCGTCGTCATGGTCACGCACGACCCGGTGGCCGCCTCCTACGCCGACCGCGTGGTCTTCCTCGTCGACGGCCGCGTCAACGGCGAGCTGGCCGACGCCGGCGCCGACCGCATCGCCGCGCACCTGACCCGGCTGGAGGCCGCCCCGTGCTGAACGCCGCCCTGCGCACCCTGCGCACCCGCTGGGTCACCTTCGCCGGCAGCTTCGTCGCGCTGTCGCTGGGCGTCGCCCTCCTCGCCGTGACGGGGCTGGCCCTGGCCTCCTCGCTGTACGCGCCGGAGCGGGCGCCCGAGCGGTTCGCCGCCGCACCGGCCGTGGTGCGGGGGCAGGACACCCTGCGGGTACCGACGCCGGTCGGCGACCGCACGGAGAAGCTCGCGCAGCCGCGTGCGGTGCCCGCCGCGACGGTCGCCGAGCTGGAGCGGCTCGGCCGGGTCGTCGAGGACCGGTCCTTCGCGGTACGCGCCGAGGGCGGGCCCGCCGACCTGGTGGGCCACCCCTGGTCCACCGCCGCGTTCGCGCCGTACGCCCTCGACGCGGGGCGCGCGCCGCGCACGGACGACGAGGTCGTCGTCACCGGCGGCTGGGCCGCGCCGGGCGAACGGGTGCGGACCGACCGGGGCACCGTGCGGGTCGTGGGCACCGTGCCCGACCGCGGGTTCGAGGACGCCGTCTTCTACACCGACGCGCGCGCCGCCCGGCTCGCCCCGCTCAGCGTGCAGCTGGTGGTGGCCGGCGCGGACCCGACCGCGGTACGGGACGCGGTGCGCGGCAGCGCGGGCGTCCAGGTGCTCACCGGGGACGACCGGCGGTACGCAGACGCCGATCCCGGCCGGGACGGCGAGGCGCTGACCGCGATGAACGCCCTGTTCGGCACGGCCGGCGGCGTCACCGCGTTCGTCTCGGTGTTCGTCGTGGCGTCCACGTTCGCCTTCGCGGTCGCCCAGCGGCGGCGGGAGTTCGGGCTGCTGCGCACGGCCGGGGCGACGCCCGGGCAGATCCGCCGCACGGTGTTCACCGAGGCCCTGCTGGCCGGCGTACTCGCCTCGGCCGCGGGCTGCGTACTCGGCTCGTACGGTGCGCCGCGGCTCGCGGCGTGGGTGGTGGACGGTGAACTGGCGCCGGCCTGGTTCGCCATCGGCGACCACACCTGGCCGTACCACATGGCCTTCTGGACCGGGCTCCTCGTCGCCCTGTGCGGCGTGGCCGCGGCGTCCTGGCGGGCAGGCCGGACGGGCCCCGCCGAGGCGCTCCGCGAGGCGTCCGTGGACACCGGGGCGATGACCGCGGGCCGGTGGCTGATCGGTCTCGGACTGCTGCTGGCCGCCCTGGTGACGCTCGGCATCACCCTGACCGGCGACCCCGGTGACCTGCTGCACCGGAAGACGTACGTGAGCCGGCCGATGCTGCTGATCACCGCGACGGCGCTGCTCGCACCGGTCGTGGTGCGTCCGCTGACCCGGCTGCTGGCCTGGCTGCCGGCCCGGCTGCCGGGCGCCACGGGCACGCTGGTGCGCGAGAACGCGGCCGCCGGCGTGCGCCGCACCGCCGCCGTCGCCGCGCCGGTGCTGGTCACGGTCGCCCTCGCGGGATCCCTCCTCGGCGCCACCGCGACGCTCAACGAGGCGAAGGCCACCGAAACGCGCGAGCGGACCACCGCCGCCATCGTGGTCACCTCCCCGGACGGCGGCACCGGCTTCGACGCGCGGACCGTGGAGCGGCTGCGCGCCGTGCCGGGGACGGCAGAGGTGTCGCCCAGCTCGTCGAGCGCGGTGTACGTCCTGGAGGAGGGCGTGGCACTCATCAGGTCCGAGGCCCGCGCCGTCGGCAGCCCCCGGGCCCTGGCCGCCACCACCCGGCTGCCGCTCGCGACGGGGAAGGCGACCGACCTCGACGACCACTCGATCATCGTCAACGAGGAGTGGGAACGCCACTCCGTCGGCCGGAGCGTGCGGGTGTGGCTCGGGGACGGTACGGAGAAGACGCTGCGCATCGCCGCGGTGATGCGCACCGGCACCGGCGACAACGGCGTCTACGTCACTCCCGCCAACGCCCCCGGCGCCCCGGTCGACCGGGTGGACGTCGCCCTCACCGCCGGCGCCGACGTCGAGGCCGTGGCCGCCGGGCTGCGCGAGGCGGCGCGGTCGGCCGGCGGGCAGGTGCTCACCCAGGACGAGTGGGTCGCCGCCACCTACCCGGAGACCCACCGCCCGACCCGGCTCGGCCTCCTCCTGATCCTCGGCATCGCCCTGCTCTACACCGGCATCTCCCTGGTCAACACGATGGTGATGGCCACCTCCGACCGGGTCCGCGACCTGGCGGTACTGCGGCTGGCCGGCGCCACGGGCGGGCAGGTACTGCGGCTGGTCGGCGCCGAGTCGCTCCTGGTCGTCGCGGTCGGCGCGCTGCTCGGACTGGTCGTCGCCGGGTTCCACCTCACCGGGATGTGGGCGGCGCTCAGGCTGCTCTCGGTACACGCCACGCCCGTGGTGCCGTGGGGGACGATCGGCGCGGTCACGGCCGCCTGCGCGTTCCTCGCGGTACTCGCCTCGGTCGCCCCCGCCGCCCTGGCCCTACGGCGCCGTGCGGCGGAGCTCACGGGCATACGCGAATGACCTCGCACCGGCACATCGCCGATCGCTCCGCCCCGGCCCGCCGGCACGGCCTCTCACTCGTCGCCCCGGGCGAACACCTCGGCCGCCGACGCCACGGCGATCGCGCGGGTGAGCCAGACGTCCAGGGTGTCGGGATCGGTGCAGCCGACGATGCGCGCCCGTTCCCCCTCGGACACCACGACACCACGACGCTCCAGCAAACGCAGGACGGCCTCGGCAAGACCGGCCACCCGGCCCTCCTCCCGGCCCTCAGCTCGGCCCTCGGCCCGAAGGCTCTGCGCCGTCTGCGACTGGAAGAACGAGAGGTCGCGGCCCACGTGACTCACCCCTCGCCCGGTGTGAACACCTCGGCCGCCGACTCAGCCGTGACCGCCCGCGTGAACCAGACGTCCAGAATCTCCAGATCCGAACAGCCGACGATGCGCGCCCGTTCCTCCTCGGACACCACGACACCACGACGCTCCAGCAAACGCAGGACGGCCTCGGCAAGACCTGCTGCCCGGCCCTCGGCCCGAAGGCTCTGCGCCGTCTGCGACTGGAAGAACGAGAGGTCGGCGGCCATGATGTGCCTCCAGAGGTCTGCGGCCGGCGTCTTGCCAAGGCCTTGTTCCGTGAGCTCGATGAAGATACTTGCGGTGTTCTCGTCGTCGGCCGACAGGTCGTTCAGTGCCGTCGCCAGAGCTTTCAGTATGGCATCGGCGTCCGGATCCCGGCGGTGCAGAGCCGCGGAGAGCACCGTCAGCGGAATGTCGCGCGCGGCCTCGTCGGGACTGTCGATCACGGGCAGACTGTCCGGCCCCAGCACCAGGGGGCGCACGGTGAGCGAGGGCCACTGCGGAGGGCCGATGTCGACGTGCCGGGCCGCCCAGGACGCGGTGCGCCGGTCGGCGCAGACGACCAGCAGGACCGGCGGCAGGCCGTACTTGGCGTGCAGGTGCGACAGGTAGTACGCCCAGCTCGCGGGCTTGTCGGGGTCCGGCTTCCCTTGTGACTCCACAGCGAGGAGAAAGCTCTCGCCGCCCTCCGTGTCCATGCGCAGCAACGTGTCCAGTCGCCGGTCCACGGGGCGGTTCTCGGTGAGGTCGGTGGGAAGGGGTGCCCCGGAGAGCGGGCCGTCGAAGGTGATGCCGAGACCCCTGACGGCACGGGCGAAGAGCGCCGGATCCTCCTGGAAGATCCGGTGCAGCGCCTCATGGGATGAGCTGACCATGCGTCGAACGTAGATCGAGTAGGCCGACCAGCATCGGCATATGCCCTACGTTGCGGCGATCGAGTGATACCCGGATCAGGAGATTGACGCGAGGCCGGTCGCCGCCCCGTGCGAAAGGGCCCGTACGACCGAAGTCGTACGGGCCCTTTCAGGCATCAGCCCATGTCAGGTCGGTGGACCGACAAGCAAGCGGAGCTTACTTGTTGATCTTCGTGACCTGGCCGGCGCCCACGGTCCGGCCACCCTCACGGATGGCGAACTTCAGGCCCTCTTCCATGGCGACGGGCTGGATGAGCTCCACCTTCATCTCGGTGTTGTCACCCGGCATGACCATCTCGGTGCCCTCGGGGAGGGTCACGACGCCGGTCACGTCCGTCGTACGGAAGTAGAACTGCGGACGGTAGTTGTTGAAGAAGGGGGTGTGACGGCCACCCTCGTCCTTCGACAGGATGTAGGCCTGGGCCTCGAACTCGGTGTGCGGCGTGACCGAACCGGGCTTGATGATGACCTGGCCGCGCTCGACGTCCTCGCGCTTGATGCCACGGAGGAGCAGACCGACGTTCTCACCGGCCTGGCCCTCGTCGAGGAGCTTGCGGAACATCTCGATGCCGGTGACCGTGGTGGTGGTCTTCTCGGTCTTGATGCCGATGATGTCGACGGTCTCGTTGACCTTGAGGACACCGCGCTCGATGCGGCCGGTGACGACGGTGCCACGACCGGTGATCGTGAAGACGTCCTCGATCGGCATCAGGAACGGCTTGTCGACGTCGCGCTCGGGCTCCGGGATGGACTCGTCCACAGCCTTCATGAGCTCGAGGACCGAGTTGCCCCACTCCTTGTCGCCCTCGAGGGCCTTCAGAGCGGAGACCTTGACGACCGGCAGGTCGTCGCCCGGGAACTCGTACTCGGAGAGGAGCTCACGCACCTCGAGCTCGACGAGCTCCAGGATCTCCTCGTCGTCCACCATGTCGGCCTTGTTCAGGGCGACGACGATGTACGGAACGCCGACCTGGCGGGCCAGGAGCACGTGCTCCTTGGTCTGCGGCATCGGGCCGTCGGTGGCGGCGACCACGAGGATGGCGCCGTCCATCTGCGCGGCACCCGTGATCATGTTCTTGATGTAGTCCGCGTGACCGGGGCAGTCGACGTGGGCGTAGTGACGCGTCTCGGTCTGGTACTCGACGTGCGCGATGGAGATGGTGATACCGCGCTGACGCTCCTCGGGCGCCTTGTCGATCTGGTCGAAGGCCGAGGCCTCGTTCAGCTCGGGGTACGCGTCGTGCAGCACCTTGGTAATGGCGGCCGT
This sequence comes from Streptomyces sp. WG5, assembly GCF_049974565.1. Lineage (NCBI taxonomy): Bacteria > Bacillati > Actinomycetota > Actinomycetes > Kitasatosporales > Streptomycetaceae > Streptomyces > Streptomyces sp. WG5. Next base: position 13,300 of record NZ_JBNGGC010000018.1, read on the forward strand.
GAGGGTCGTCTTACCGTGGTCGATGTGACCGATGGTGCCGATGTTGACGTGCGGCTTAGTCCGCTCGAACTTCGCCTTCGCCACTGGGGTCCTCCTGTGGAGTGGTTCTGTACGCCTTACTCATCGGCGCCAGGTGATCTTTGCTGGAAAGCCCGGGTGCCGGGGGCATTCCACCGGGTTCACGGCGGAATGCCCCATGCAGGCTCCGGGGTCAAGCCTAAAGCGTGAGAACGGGGTCCGTTAAACGGAGTAGTCCGTTACTCGCCCTTGGCCTTCGCGATGATCTCCTCGGCGACGTTCCGGGGAACCTCGGCGTAGGAGTCGAACTGCATCGAGTAGCTTGCGCGACCCGACGTCTTGCTGCGGAGGTCTCCGACGTAGCCGAACATCTCCGAGAGGGGCACGAGGCCCTTCACGACGCGGGCACCCATCCGCTCCTCCATGGCCTGGATCTGGCCACGACGGGAGTTGATGTCACCGATGACCTCGCCCATGTAGTCCTCGGGCGTGGTGACCTCGACGGACATCATCGGCTCCATGAGGACCGGCGAAGCCTTGCGCGCGGCCTCCTTGAAGGCCTGCGAACCGGCGATCTTGAAGGCGAGCTCGGAGGAGTCGACCTCGTGGTAGCCGCCGTCGATGAGCGTGACGCGGACGCCCGTCATCTCGTAGCCGGCCAGGATGCCGAACTGCATGGCCTCCTGGGCACCGGCGTCCACCGAAGGGATGTACTCCTTCGGGATACGGCCACCGGTCACCTTGTTCACGAACTCGTACGAGCTGTCGCCGCCCTCGATCGGCTCGATCGCGATCTGCACCTTGGCGAACTGACCGGTACCACCGGTCTGCTTCTTGTGGGTGTAGTCCACGCGCTCGACGGCCTTGCGGATCGTCTCACGGTACGCGACCTGGGGCTTGCCGACGTTGGCCTCGACCCGGAACTCACGGCGCATGCGGTCGACCAGCACCTCGAGGTGCAGCTCGCCCATACCGCCGATGATGGTCTGGCCGGTCTCCTCGTCGGAGTGGACCTGGAAGGACGGGTCCTCCTCGGCCAGCCGCTGGATCGCGACGCCGAGCTTCTCCTGGTCGCCCTTCGACTTGGGCTCGATGGCGACCTCGATGACCGGCGCCGGGAAGTCCATGGACTCCAGGATGACCGGGCTCTTGTCGTCGGACAGCGTCTCACCGGTGGTGGTCTGCTTCAGGCCCATGACGGCGACGATGTCGCCGGCGCCCACCGACTCGATCTCCTCACGCTTGTTGGCGTGCATGCGGTAGATCTTGCCGATGCGCTCCTTCTTGCCCTTGACGGAGTTCAGCACCGCGGTGCCGGACTCCAGGCGGCCCGAGTAGACCCGGACGAAGGTGAGCTTGCCGAGGTGCGGGTCGCTCATGATCTTGAACGCGAGCGCGGCGAGCGGCTCGTCCTCGGACGGCTTGCGCTTGACGACGACCTCGGGGTCCTTGACGTCGTGGCCCTCGATGGCCTCGACGTCGAGCGGGGTCGGCAGGTAGCGCACGACCGCGTCGAGCAGGGGCTGGACGCCCTTGTTCTTGAACGCGGTGCCGCAGAACACCGGGGTGACCGTGGTGTCCTCGGACTTGCCGGAGGCGATGGTGACACGACGGATCGCGGCGTACAGCTGCTCCACGGTGGGCTCCTGGCCCTCCAGGAACAGCTCCATGATCTCTTCGTCGTTCTCCGCGACGGCCTCGACCAGCTTGCCGCGCCACTCCTCGGCGGCCTCGGTGTGCGTGGCCGGGATGTCCACGGTCTCGTACATCTCGCCCTTGGCCGCGTCGGCGGACCACACGAGCGCCTTCATGCGGACCAGGTCCACGACGCCCTTGAAGTCGGCCTCGGCGCCGATCGGGAGCTGCATGACGAGCGGCTGGGCGCCCAGGCGGTTCGAGATCATCTCCACGCAGCGGTGGAACTCGGCGCCGGTACGGTCCAGCTTGTTGACGAAGCAGATGCGCGGCACGCCGTAACGGTCGGCCTGACGCCACACCGTCTCGGACTGCGGCTCGACACCGGCGACACCGTCGAACACGGTCACGGCACCGTCGAGCACACGCAGGGAACGCTCCACCTCGACGGTGAAGTCGACGTGCCCCGGGGTGTCGATGATGTTGATCGTGTAGTCGTTGTCCTCGAGCGGCCAGTGGCAGGTGGTCGCAGCAGACGTGATCGTGATGCCACGCTCCTGCTCCTGCTCCATCCAGTCCATCGTGGCGGCGCCGTCGTGGACCTCACCGATCTTGTACGACACGCCCGTGTAGAACAGGATGCGCTCGGTGGTGGTCGTCTTGCCCGCGTCGATGTGGGCCATGATCCCGATGTTGCGGACCTTGGCCAGGTCAAGTGAAGTGGTAGCCATAAGGCTTCAGTCTTCTCTCGGTCTCGATGTGGGTAGCGACTACCAGCGGTAGTGCGCGAAGGCCTTGTTGGACTCGGCCATCTTGTGCGTGTCCTCGCGCTTCTTCACAGCGGCACCGAGGCCGTTGGAGGCGTCGAGGAGCTCGTTGAGCAGACGCTCGGTCATGGTCTTCTCGCGACGGGCGCGGGAGTAACCGACCAGCCAGCGCAGCGCGAGGGTGTTGGCGCGACCGGGCTTGACCTCGATCGGCACCTGGTACGTCGCACCACCGACACGGCGGGACTTGACCTCGAGGGTCGGCTTGATGTTCTCGAGAGCGCGCTTCAGCGTGATGACCGGGTCGTTGCCGGTCTTCTCGCGCAGGCCCTCCATGGCGCCGTAGACGATGCGCTCGGCGGTGGAGCGCTTGCCGTTCAGCAGCACCTTGTTGATCAGGGAGGTCACCAGAGGAGAACCGTAGACCGGGTCGATGATGACCGGGCGCTTCGGGGCGGGGCCCTTACGAGGCATTCTTACTTCTCCTTCTTGGCGCCGTAGCGGCTGCGGGCCTGCTTGCGGTTCTTCACACCCTGGGTGTCAAGCGAACCGCGGATGATCTTGTAGCGAACACCCGGCAGGTCCTTCACACGGCCGCCGCGCACGAGCACGATGGAGTGCTCCTGCAGGTTGTGCCCCTCACCCGGAATGTAAGCGGTGACCTCGATCCCGCTGGTCAGACGCACACGCGCGACCTTACGCAGGGCCGAGTTCGGCTTCTTCGGGGTGGTCGTGAACACACGCGTGCAGACGCCGCGACGCTGGGGCGAACCCTCGAGTGCGGGCGTCTTGTTCTTCTCGACCTTGTCCTGCCGGCCCTTCCGGACCAGCTGCTGGATCGTAGGCACTACTTCTCCGGTTTCTGTGTGCCGAATGGTGAAGCTAACCTGGAACGCCGCCGACCCACGCGGTCGGGCGTGTCGAAGCCGCGGACTTTCGCCGCAAGGCGAAAGGGGCGCGGATCACGGTGGCCGGTCTTGACCCTCACAGCGGTTGAAGGCACGCACGAGGGCCAGGGCACACCCCAGGCACAAGGTCTGAGCGTACCTATCGCATTCGCTGCGGTCAAAACAAATGCGCGGGACCGGCACCGACACCCGATTCACCCCACTGTGCCCCGATCGGCGCAGGGCGCCTCAGGACCGCGGCACGGGGACGCGCGGCTCCCGCACCTCGCCGGGACCGGCGGTGGCCCGCCCGTCGGCGGACGGAGCCGGGGCGGCCGTGTCGTCGCGGACGAAGTACGTCGGGCGGTTCTGCACGGCCGTGTATATGCGGCCGACGTACTCGCCGAGCAGCCCGACGCAGATCAGCTGCACGGCGCCGATGAAGACGATGCCGGTGAAGAGCGACGTCCAGCCGGGCACCGTGCGGCCCAGGGCGAAGGCGACCAGCGTGTAGACCAGCAGCCCCAGGCACACGACGAAGGCGCCGGCGCCCAGCCAGGTGGCCAGCCGCAGCGGGGCCGCGGAGAACCCGGTGACGCTGTCGACCGCGAGCCGGATCATCCGGCCCAGCGGATACTTGGTACGGCCCGCGGTGCGCGGAGCACGCTCGTACGTCACCCGACCGCTCGGGAAGCCCAGCCAGGGCACGAGGAGCCGGTAGACCCGCTGCTGGTCCGGCAGCGCCTTCAGCGCGTCCACGGCGGCCCGGCTGAGCAGCCGGAAGTCGCCCGCCTGCGCGAGGACCGAAGGGCCCGCCAGGCGCCGCATCAGCCGGTAGTACAGGCCCGCCGACCACCGCTTGAACCCGGAGTCGCTGCTGCGGTCGACACGGACGCCGTACACGATGTCGAGCCCCTCCGCGCGGGCCAGCGCCAGCATGTCGGGGATCTTCTCCGGCGGGTCCTGGAGGTCGGCGTCCAGGCTCACCACGTACGCGCCGCACGCCCGGTCCAGGCCGGCGGTGAGGGCCGCCTGGTGCCCGGAATTGCGCCGCAGCGCGACCACCCGCAGTTCCGGCCAGCCCAGCCGGAAGGCGGCCAGCAACTCCGCCGTACGGTCACCGCTGCCGTCGTCCACCGCGACGACCTCGTGGGCGACGCCCAGCTCCGCCAGGACCGGCCGCAGCCTGCTGACCAGCGCGGGCAGGACCTCTTCCTCGTTGTACATCGGAATGACGACCGACAGCACGACCGCTTCGTGCACTTCTCCGTCCCGTCCCTCGGGCACCGCGCCTCCCCTCCCCCGAACATCGAGCACAGATGTGCGACTCTTGTGCGATCTTATGGCAGCAACTGACGGTTGAGGGTGGACTGAGGGGGATGACAGCCATGGACACGGCTGCCGACGAAACGGTGACCGACGAGTCGGCGGGCGCACCGGAACGGCTGTCCGGCGAACGCCGGAAACACCACGGGAGGACCTGGCCGCCGACCCTGCCGGACGGCGCGCGCCCCTATCTCGCCCCGCTCGTCCTGTACGGCGTCACGAAGCTCGTCGGCCTCGCGGTCTTCGCCTCCCTGCTGGAGTACGCCGGGGACTACAAGGGGAAGAACCCGCGCTTCGGCGGCGGCGCCCACTGGTGGGACGTCCTGGCCACCTGGGACGGCTGGTGGTACCTCCAGGTCGCCGAGCACGGCTACAGCCCCGCCCTGGTGCCGCTCGACTCGGACGGCCTGTTCACGGTCCAGCAGAACTCGGTCGCCTTCTTCCCGCTCTACCCGTCCCTGATCCGCATGGTCTCGGAGACCACGGGCCTCGGTCTGTACGGCTCCGGGATCCTGGTCTCCGTCGTCTGCTCGTTCGTCGCGGCAGCGGGCATCTTCGCCGTGATCCGCCTCGTCGCCGGTGCCCGCGCGGGCACCGTCGCCGCGGGACTGTGGGCCGTGGCCCCCGGCGCGGGCGTCGAGTGGGCGGTGTACTCCGAGTCCCTGTTCGTCGCCATCGCCGCCTGGGCCTGCTACGCCGTGATGACCAAGCGCTGGGTGGCGGCCGGCCTGCTGGCCTTCACCGCGGGCCTGAACCGCCCCACCTCCGCCGTCCTGATAGGCGCCGTGGGACTCGCCGCGCTGGTGGTCCTCGCCCGCCCCGCCACCCGACGCGAACACGGCGTACGCGGCCCGGTGTACGCCATGGCCGTCGCCCCCCTGGGCCTGCTCGGCTACATCGCCTGGGTCGGCTACAGCATCGGCGAGCCGACGGCGTACTTCACGCTCCAGCGCGAGGGCTGGGCGCACTTCTTCGACTACGGCGCCCACACCCTGGACGTGCTGCTCAACCTCGCGGTGGGCCGCGGCGACTACCCCTTCGCCTTCTACACCCCGGACCTGCTCTCCCTCCTGCTGGTCCTGGCGCTGCCCTTCCTGGTCGCCCTCATGTGGCGCGAGCGCCCCCCGCTGGTGCTCGTCGCCTACACCCTGGCAACGATCATCACCGTCCTCGGCACCCAGCAGATGTTCGGCAACACCATGCGCTACCTGCTCCCCGCCTTCCCCCTCCTCCTCGTCCCGGCCGCGGCCCTGAGCCGGCTGAAGCTCCCGGCCCTGGTGGTCTTCTTCTCCACGGCCGCACTCGCCTCCGGCTGGTACGCGCACTACGTCCTCTTCGAGCTGGGCGTGCCGTAGCCACCCCGTCGAGCACACGCCGAAGGGCGGCCACCCACGTGGGGTGACCGCCCTTCGGTCGCAGCGCCCTTGTCAGGCGACTCGCTTACTGGTTGTACGGACCGTAGTCGTAGTCCTCCAGCGGAACGGCCTGGCCGGAGCCCGTGCCGAACGGCGAGTAGTCGATGTCGTCGTAGCCGACGGCCGAGTACATCGCGGCCTTGGCCTCCTCGGTCGGCTCGACCCGGATGTTGCGGTAGCGGGACAGGCCCGTACCGGCCGGGATGAGCTTACCGATGATGACGTTCTCCTTGAGGCCGATGAGGCTGTCGGACTTGGCGTTGATCGCCGCATCCGTCAGGACTCGGGTCGTCTCCTGGAAGGAGGCGGCCGACAGCCAGGACTCCGTCGCCAGCGAGGCCTTGGTGATACCCATCAGCTGCGGACGACCGGAGGCCGGGTGACCGCCCTCCTGGACCACGCGACGGTTCTCGGTCTCGAACTTCGTGCGCTCCACGAGCTCGCCGGGCAGCAGCTCGGCGTCGCCGGACTCGATGATCGTCACGCGGCGCAGCATCTGCCGGATGATGATCTCGATGTGCTTGTCGTGGATCGACACGCCCTGCGAGTTGTAGACCTTCTGGACCTCGCCGACCAGGTGGACCTGGACGGCACGCTGACCCAGGATGCGCAGCACGTCGTGCGGGTTGGTGGCACCCACGGTGAGCTTCTGGCCCACCTCGACGTGGTCGCCCTCGCCGACCAGCAGACGGGAGCGCTTCGAGATCGGGAACGCCGTCTCGTCGCTGCCGTCGTCCGGGGTGACGACGATCTTCTTGGTCTTCTCGGTCTCCTCGATCCGGACGCGGCCGGAGGCCTCGGAGATCGGGGCGACACCCTTCGGGGTACGGGCCTCGAAGAGCTCGACGACACGGGGCAGACCCTGGGTGATGTCGTCACCGGCCACACCACCGGTGTGGAAGGTACGCATCGTCAGCTGGGTACCGGGCTCACCGATGGACTGGGCGGCGATGATGCCGACCGCCTCACCGATGTCGACCAGCTTGCCGGTGGCCAGCGAGCGGCCGTAGCACATGGCGCAGGTGCCGACCTGGGACTCGCAGGTCAGGATCGAACGGGTCTTGACCTCCTCGACACCGTGGCGCACCAGCTGGTCGATGAGCACGTCACCGAGGTCGACGTTGGCCGGCGCGATCACCTTGCCGTCGATGACGACGTCCTCGGCGAGCATGCGGGCGTACACGCTGGTCTCGACGTCCTCGGCCTTGCGCAGCGTCCCGTCCGCGTCACGCGTGGCGATCGGCAGCTTGAGACCGCGCTCGGTGCCGCAGTCCTCCTCGCGGATGATGACGTCCTGGGAGACATCGACCAGACGACGCGTGAGGTAACCCGAGTCGGCGGTACGCAGAGCGGTGTCCGCCAGACCCTTACGGGCACCGTGCGTGGAGATGAAGTACTCCAGCACGGACAGGCCCTCACGGAAGGACGCCTTGATCGGACGCGGGATCGTCTCGTTCTTCGCGTTCGACACCAGACCACGCATACCGGCGATCTGACGCATCTGCATCATGTTGCCTCGTGCACCCGAGTTCACCATCATGAAGATCGGGTTGGTCTTCGGGAAGTTGTCGTTCATCGCCTCGGCGACCTCGTTGGTCGCCTTGGTCCAGATCGCGATGAGCTCCTGCGTGCGCTCGTCCTTGGTGATCAGACCGCGCTCGTACTGCTTCTGGACCTTCTCGTCCTGCGCCTCGTAGCCCTTGACGATCTCCTTCTTCGCCTCGGGAACGACGACGTCGGAGATGGCCACGGTGACGCCGGAACGGGTCGCCCAGAAGAAGCCGGACGCCTTCAGGTTGTCGAGCGTCGCCGCCACGATGACCTTCGGGTAGCGCTCGGCGAGGTCGTTGACGATCTCGGAGAGCTGCTTCTTGCCGACCTCGTAGTCGACGAACGGGTAGTCCTCGGGCAGCAGCTCGTTGAAGAGCGCGCGGCCCAGCGTGGTCTTCAGGGTGAAGGTGTCACCCTGCTGCCACTCCGGCTCACCCTCCTCGCGGGCCGGGGGCTCCCAGCCGCGGGGCGGGATGGTGCCCACCGGGAAGCGGATGTCGACCTTCGACTGGAGCGACAGGTCGCCCGCGTCGAACGCCATGATCGCCTCGGCGGCGGAACCGAAGGCACGGCCCTCGCCCTTGAGGTCGCGGCCCTCGCCGTCGGTGGTGAGGAAGAACAGACCGAGGACCATGTCCTGGGTCGGCATCGTCACCGGACGGCCGTCGGCCGGCTTGAGGATGTTGTTCGAGGACAGCATCAGGATGCGGGCCTCGGCCTGCGCCTCCGCGGAGAGCGGCAGGTGGACGGCCATCTGGTCGCCGTCGAAGTCCGCGTTGAACGCGGTGCAGACGAGCGGGTGGATCTGGATGGCCTTGCCCTCGACCAGCTGCGGCTCGAAGGCCTGGATGCCGAGGCGGTGCAGCGTGGGCGCGCGGTTCAGCAGAACCGGGTGCTCCGCGATGACCTCTTCGAGCACGTCGTACACGACCGTGCGGCCGCGCTCGACCATGCGCTTGGCGCTCTTGATGTTCTGCGCGTGGTTCAGGTCGACCAGGCGCTTCATCACGAACGGCTTGAAGAGCTCCAGCGCCATGGCCTTCGGCAGACCGCACTGGTGCAGCTTCAGCTGCGGGCCGACGACGATCACGGAACGCGCCGAGTAGTCGACTCGCTTGCCGAGCAGGTTCTGACGGAAGCGGCCCTGCTTGCCCTTGAGCATGTCGGACAGCGACTTCAGCGGACGGTTGCCGGGGCCCGTCACCGGGCGACCACGACGGCCGTTGTCGAAGAGCGCGTCGACGGCCTCCTGGAGCATGCGCTTCTCGTTGTTCACGATGATCTCGGGCGCGCCGAGGTCGAGAAGCCGCTTCAGGCGGTTGTTGCGGTTGATGACGCGGCGGTACAGGTCGTTCAGGTCGGAGGTCGCGAAGCGGCCACCGTCCAGCTGCACCATCGGACGCAGGTCCGGCGGGATGACCGGCACGCAGTCCAGCACCATGCCCTTGGGGCTGTTGCTGGTCTGCAGGAACGCGGAGACGACCTTGAGGCGCTTGAGCGCACGGGTCTTCTTCTGGCCCTTGCCGGTACGGATGATCTCGCGGAGGCGCTCGGCCTCCTCGTCGAGGTCGAAGGACTCCAGGCGCTTCTGCAGGGCAGCGGCGCCCATGGAGCCGTCGAAGTAGGTGCCGAAGCGGTCGCGCAGCTCGCGGTAGAGCAGCTCGTCGCCCTCCAGGTCCTGGACCTTGAGGTTCTTGAACCGGCTCCACACCTCGTCGAGGCGGTCGATCTCGCGCTGCGCACGGTCGCGCAGCTGCTTCATCTCACGCTCGGCACCCTCGCGCACCTTGCGGCGCACGTCGGCCTTGGCGCCCTCGGCCTCGAGCTCGGCCAGGTCGGTCTCGAGCTTCTTGGCGCGGGCCTCCAGGTCGGCGTCGCGGCGCTGCTCGATCTGCTGGCGCTCGACGGAGACGTGGGCCTCCAGCGAGGGCAGGTCGCGGGTGCGGCGCTCCTCGTCGACGTACGTGATCATGTACGCCGCGAAGTAGATGACCTTCTCCAGGTCCTTCGGGGCGAGGTCGAGCAGGTAGCCCAGCCGCGACGGAACGCCCTTGAAGTACCAGATGTGGGTGACGGGGGCGGCGAGCTCGATGTGGCCCATCCGCTCACGGCGCACCTTGGCGCGCGTGACCTCGACGCCACAGCGCTCGCAGATGATGCCCTTGAAGCGGACGCGCTTGTACTTGCCGCAGTAGCACTCCCAGTCCCGGGTCGGACCGAAGATCTTCTCGCAGAAGAGTCCGTCCTTCTCGGGCTTGAGCGTGCGGTAGTTGATCGTCTCGGGCTTCTTGACCTCGCCGTGGCTCCACTGACGGATGTCGTCAGCGGTGGCCAGACCGATCCGGAGCTCGTCGAAGAAGTTGACGTCGAGCACTATGCGTCAATCCCTCTCAGGGTTGTAAGTCTTGGGGTCTGAAACGGGGGTCCTGGGGCCGGCCGGAGGCTCAGGGATCTTCATCGCTGAACCTCCGGACCGGACTCCCGTCAGACCTCTTCGACGCTGCTCGGCTCGCGCCGGGACAGGTCGATGCCGAGCTCCTCCGCTGCGCGGAAGACGTCCTCGTCGGTGTCACGCATCTCGATGGACATACCGTCGCTGGACAGCACCTCCACGTTGAGGCACAGGGACTGCATCTCCTTGATGAGCACCTTGAAGGACTCGGGGATGCCGGGCTCAGGGATGTTCTCGCCCTTGACGATGGCCTCGTAGACCTTCACGCGGCCGGTCACGTCGTCGGACTTGATCGTCAGCAGCTCCTGGAGGGCGTACGCGGCGCCGTAAGCCTCCAGCGCCCACACCTCCATCTCACCGAAGCGCTGACCACCGAACTGGGCCTTACCACCCAGCGGCTGCTGGGTGATCATCGAGTACGGGCCGGTCGACCGGGCGTGCAGCTTGTCGTCGACCAGGTGGTGGAGCTTGAGGATGTACATGTAGCCGACCGAGATCGGCTCCGGGAACGGCTCACCGGAGCGGCCGTCGAACAGCCGCGCCTTGCCGGACGGGAGCACCATGCGCTCGCCGTCGCGGTTCGGGATGGTGTGCTGGAGCAGGCCGGCCAGCTCGTCCTCGCGCGCACCGTCGAAGACCGGGGTGGCGACGTTGGTGCCGGGCTCGACCTTGTCGGCGCCGATGGCCTGCAGGCGCTGTGCCCACTCCTCCGCGAGGCCGGAGACGTCCCAGCCGCGGCTGGCGAGCCAGCCGAGGTGGATCTCCAGGACCTGTCCCGGGTTCATTCGGGACGGGACACCCAGCGGGTTGAGGATGATGTCGACCGGGGTGCCGTCCTCCAGGAACGGCATGTCCTCGATCGGGTTGATCTTGGAGATGACGCCCTTGTTGCCGTGGCGGCCGGCGAGCTTGTCACCGTCGGTGATCTTGCGCTTCTGCGCGACGTAGACGCGGACCAGCTGGTTCACGCCCGGCGGCAGCTCGTCGCCCTCTTCGCGGTCGAAGACGCGGACGCCGATGACCTTGCCGATCTCACCGTGCGGCACCTTCAGCGAGGTGTCACGGACCTCACGGGCCTTCTCACCGAAGATCGCGCGGAGCAGGCGCTCCTCCGGCGTCAGCTCGGTCTCGCCCTTGGGCGTGACCTTGCCGACGAGGATGTCGCCGGCGACGACCTCGGCGCCGATGCGGATGATGCCGCGCTCGTCGAGGTCGGCGAGGACCTCCTCGGAGACGTTCGGGATGTCCCGGGTGATCTCCTCGGGGCCGAGCTTGGTGTCACGGGCGTCGACCTCGTGCTCCTCGATGTGGATCGAGGAGAGGACGTCGTCCTGCACGAGGCGCTGCGACAGGATGATCGCGTCCTCGTAGTTGTGACCCTCCCACGGCATGAACGCGACCAGCAGGTTCTTGCCGAGCGCCATCTCGCCGTTCTCGGTGGCCGGACCGTCGGCCAGGACCTGGCCCTCGATGACCCGGTCGCCCTCGGCGACGATGACCTTCTGGTTGACCGAGGTTCCCTGGTTGGACCGGGAGAACTTGGCCAGGCGGTACGTGATGTACGTGCCGTCGTCGTTGGTGGTGGTGATGTAGTCCGCGGAGACCTCCTGGACCACACCCGCCTTCTCGGCCTTGACCACGTCGCCGGCGTCGGCGGCGGAGCGGTACTCCATGCCGGTGCCGACCAGCGGGGACTCGCTCTTGATGAGCGGCACCGCCTGGCGCATCATGTTCGCGCCCATGAGGGCACGGTTGGCGTCGTCGTGCTCGAGGAACGGGATCATGGCGGTCGCGACCGACACCATCTGGCGCGGCGAGACGTCCATGTAGTCGACGTCGTCACCGGGGACGTAGTCGACCTCGCCGCCACGACGGCGGACCAGGACGCGGGCCTCGGAGAAGCGCATGTCGTCGTTGAGCGTGGCGTTGGCCTGCGCGATGACGAAGCGGTCCTCCTCGTCGGCGGTCAGGTAGTCCACGTCGTCCGTGACCTGGCCGTCGACGACCTTGCGGTAGGGCGTCTCGATGAAGCCGAACGGGTTGATCCGGCCGTACGAGGCGAGCGAGCCGATCAGACCGATGTTCGGGCCTTCGGGCGTCTCGATCGGGCACATGCGGCCGTAGTGCGACGGGTGGACGTCACGGACCTCGAAGCCGGCCCGCTCACGGGAGAGACCACCCGGGCCGAGGGCGTTCAGACGACGCTTGTGCGTCAGCCCCGACAGCGGGTTGTTCTGGTCCATGAACTGGGACAGCTGGCTGGTGCCGAAGAACTCCTTGATGGAGGCGACGACCGGCCGGATGTTGATCAGGGTCTGCGGCGTGATCGCCTCGACGTCCTGGGTCGTCATGCGCTCGCGCACGACGCGCTCCATACGGGCGAGACCCGTACGGACCTGGTTCTGGATCAGCTCGCCGACGTTGCGGATGCGGCGGTTGCCGAAGTGGTCGATGTCGTCGGTCTCGACGACGATCTCCCGGCCCGACTCGCCGACCGTCTCGGTCTCACCGGCGTGCAGCTTCACCAGGTACTTGATGGTGGCGATGACGTCGTCGGTGGTGAGCACGCCGGCGTCCAGCGGCTCGTCGGCGCCGAGCTTCTTGTTGACCTTGTAGCGGCCGACCTTGGCCAGGTCGTAGCGCTTCGGGTTGAAGTAGAGGTTCTCGAGCAGCGTCTGCGCGGCCTCACGCGTGGGCGGCTCGCCCGGACGCAGCTTGCGGTAGATGTCGAGCAGCGCGTCGTCCTGGCCCTGGGTGTGGTCCTTCTCCAGGGTGGCGCGCATGGACTCGTACTCGCCGAACTCCTCGAGGATCTGCTCGGTGGTCCAGCCGAGGGCCTTGAGGAGGACGGTCACGGACTGCTTGCGCTTGCGGTCGATGCGCACACCGACCATGTCGCGCTTGTCGATCTCCATCTCCAGCCAGGCACCCCGGGACGGGATGATCTTGGCGGAGAAGATGTCCTTGTCGGACGTCTTGTCGATGGAGGAGTCGAAGTAGACACCCGGCGAACGGACCAGCTGCGACACGACGACACGCTCGGTGCCGTTGATGACGAAGGTGCCCTTGTTGGTCATGAGCGGGAAGTCGCCCATGAAGACCGTCTGGGACTTGATCTCGCCGGTCTCGTTGTTGGTGAACTCGGCGGTGACGAAGAGCGGGGCCGCGTACGTGAAGTCGCGGTCCTTGCACTCGTCGATGCTGTTCTTGGGGGGCTCGAAGCGGTGGTCGCGGAACGTCAGCGACATCGACCCGGAGAAGTCCTCGATCGGCGAGATCTCCTCGAAGATCTCTTCCAGACCGGACTTGGTGGGGACGTCCTGACCGGACTCCAGAGCCGACTCGACGCGAGCCTTCCACGCGTCGTTGCCGAGCAGCCAGTCGAAGCTCTCGGTTTGCAGCGCGAGAAGGTTCGGAACCTCGAGGGGCTCCTTGATCTTTGCAAAGGAGATGCGCAGCGGGGCGGTGCTGGCAGCGTTGTTCGTATTCGCGGTCGAGGCATTGCGCGAGGCGGCCAAGAGGGGGTCCTTCCGAGGGCTCGGACTCACTACGCGCGTACCGGCCCCTCTTCCGTGCACGAAGACAGGGGGCGCCTGATGTGGCCCGAAAGCCAGGTCAGGCATGCTCTGATCGTCGGTGCTCGGGTGAGGGCAGACCCCTGGTGACGGGCAGGGGGCAACTAACAGGCAGCGCAAAGGGTCAGTGTAGCCACATGGCACACTGATGTCCAGTGCGGGTCTCGGGGACCGTGTTCGCTCCTCGTTGTTCTCACCACCTGCGGCAAGGCCTCGCCCTCAACGCACCGTGATACTGCCCTCTTCGCCGTGGATCCATGCCTCGGATTCGGATCCTTGTGACGACGCGTCCTGAGAATCGCGCGCTGCGTGCGGTTCGTCAAGGCCCCCCTTGCTCGAACCGCCTGCCGCCAGGGGCTCCCAGGGCCCCGGCGACGGCACGACGAAGATCACCATACTCTTCGCCGCCACGCGTGCAAGGCAGCCGCCGCCGGACCCCGCGTACGCCGAAGAGCGACCACCCGGATGGATGATCGCTCTTCGGCGCTGAGGCGTTACAGGTTCTGACGGATCCGTGAGATCCATGAGACCTGCGGGGTCGTTGCGACCGGTGAGGTCAGTGAAACCTGCACGGTCGCTGGGACCTGTGAGGTGTTACTTGACCTCGACCGAGGCGCCGGCGCCCTTGAGGGACTCGGCGGCCTTGTCGGCGGCGTCCTTGGCGACCTTCTCGAGGACGGGCTTCGGGGCGCCGTCCACGAGGTCCTTGGCCTCCTTCAGACCCAGGGAGGTCAGCTCGCGCACGACCTTGATGACCTGGATCTTCTTGTCGCCGGCACCGGTGAGGATGACGTCGAACTCGTCCTTCTCCTCGGCGGCCTCGGCGGCGGCGCCACCAGCGGCACCACCGGCGACGACGACCGGCGCGGCAGCGGCGGCGGTGACGTCGAACTTCTCCTCGAAGGCCTTCACGAACTCGGAGAGCTCGATGAGGGTCATCTCCTCGAACTGGGCGAGCAGGTCGTCCTGGCTGAGCTTCGCCATGATGGCGGTCCTTCCACTAATTCGGCAGGTGCCGGATGTACGGGGTGAGGCGGGCGTACGTCGGGCCCGCAACGACCCTCACCTCATGCGGCGCACGCGGCGAGGATCGGAAAGCGAGCCGAATTACTCGGCACCGCCCTGCTCGTCCTGCTTGGCACGGAGCGCGTCCACGGTGCGGACGAGCTTCGAGGGCAGCGCCTGGAAGACAGAGGCAGCCTGGGACTGCTTGCCCTTCATGGCACCGGCCAGCTTGGAGAGCAGAACCTCGCGGGACTCGAGGTCCGCAAGTTTCTTGATCTCGTCGGCGGACAGCGCCTTGCCGTCAAGGACACCGCCCTTGATGACGAGGTTCGGGTTGTCCTTGGCGAAGTCGCGCAGACCCTTCGCCGACTCCACCGGGTCACCGGTGACGAAGGCGACGGCCGTCGGACCAGCGAAGAGCTGGTCGTCGAGCGTGATCCCGGCCTCGTTGGCCGCAATCTTGGTCAGCGTGTTCTTCACCACGGCGTACTGGGCGTTCTCACCGAGCGACCGGCGCAGCGTCTTGAGCTGCGCCACGGTGAGACCGCGGTACTCGGTCAGCACGGCGGCGTTGGAGCTGCGGAACTTGTCCGTCAGCTCGGCAACCGCGGCAGCCTTTTCGGGCGTCGCCATAGAGCCTCGGCCTCCTTCCGGGTGATTCGGACCGCGCGGACCCGAAGGAGGACTGGGGAAAACGAAACGCCCCGGCGCAGGCGCACGGGGCGTGACTCGACCGGCCGGCACACGCGTGAGCGGGTACTCCGGGAGTTCATCCACAGTCACCTGCGCGGGTCGTCCGCAGTTCAGCGGATCCTTCGGCCACCGTGACTCTCGCGAGCACACGGCAACGACCAGCGGTCTTTGGCTTCTCCAGGAAGGTACCCGACCGGATCGCCGGCAGGCAAATCCGGTCGGCGGAGCGACGCGCGGGACCGGGACTCAGACCCCGGAGCCGGACTCCAGGGCCTCCAGCTGGGCCAGCTCCTCGTCGAGGTTTCCCCCGTCGAGGGCTCCCTCGTCGTCGGCGATCTCGCCCAGGTTCTTGATCATCTCGAAGAGATCGAAGGTGTCACCGGCCGACGGCACCTCGACCTCGGCCTTGGCGCCGTAGTCGGAGAGCTTCATGCTCATGTCGATGTTGCCCTGGGGGGTGTCCATCCCGACGTCCATGCGGACCGGCATGTCGTCGTCGTTGACCCAGACCTCGGTGTCGTAGCCCTTGACGCCGGACTTCTCGACGTTCTTCAGCAGCTGCTCGCGCTCCTTGGGCTCGAGCACGTCCAGGCTGTCGTTGCTCTCCAGCACCTCCTTGACGGTGAGTGTGCCCTTGTAGTGCTGGGCGGTTTCACCGTCGACCTTCTCCTCGCCGACGTGCTTGAGATTGGGCGACTCCAGGAGCAGGGCCAGCTGCTCGACCGGGTTCTGGTTCATGTTCTCCATGCCGGACAGCATCGCCCCACCGGCCTCGGCGCCCGCGGACTCGGCGGCGGCCCCCAGGTCCAACTTCATCCAGCGCTTGCCGTCCATGTCCTTGGCGGCGGCCGCGCCCATGTCCGCGTACATCACGTTGTCGCGCCAGATCATCCGGATCTGCTCCGGGGCGTCCGGCTCGGTGGCCAGCATGGAGCCCTTCACGGTCACGTCCATGACCGTCGGGTCCCAGCCCATGACACCGGTCATCGAGACGTCGCCGCCGCCTTCCATGGCGGCCGGCATCGACATGGTCATCTCGACGTTGGCGGACTTGGCCTCGGCCGTCTTCTCGTAGGCCGCGGTCAGTACCTGCTGGACGGTCCGCTCGCCGCCGTCCTTCTTCTCGGCGCCGCAGCCGACGGCCCCACCCGCCAGCACCAGAACGGACACGCCGGCGAGCGCCACTCCACCCCGCGAATGAACAGAAAGCCTCATCGATTCCCCCCAAGGAAACGCGACGAACGTACGGTCGAATATGAGAAAACGCTGTGAGCTTATCCGACGTTTTCGTCCGGCTGTCTCGGATTACCGAGCCGCCCCCTTCAGCAGCTCCGTGAAGTCGGCGGTGTCCCCGGCCGGAGGGCGCTCGGCGGAGACGGCGACGCCGTAGTCGCTGTAGTAGGCGGTCTGGGTCAGTTCCCCGGTCTTCGTCCGCCCCCGCTCGACCTTCTTGACCAGCAGGTCCCGGTCGTCGACCCAGATGTCGACGGTCTGCCCGGTGGCGCCGCCCACCGTGCCGGACCAGTGCGCGGTGCGTCGGCCGCGGATCGTCTCCTCGCCGACCTTGCGTACGTCGTCGGAGGCCAGCAGCAGCTTCACCGCATGGTGGGGTGTGCTGGTCCGCATCTGTTCCGCGAAACCGGCGCCCGTACCGCCGCCGAGGTCCTCCAGGTCGGCGTAGACGTACTTGATCCAGTGTCTGCCGCCCACCCGGTCGGCGAACTCGTCGCCCATCCTGGCGTAGTACGCGTCGGGCAGGTACCGGGCCTCCATCGCGGTGGTGCCGAGGCGGCGCATGGTCTCCGCGGTCGTGCCGCCCGTGTACGTGATCGTCAGGGTGCCGGTGAGGCCGTCGCGCCAGCCGAGGGCTCCGGCGGCGTCCAGGGACAGCTCACGGCCCATGACGGTCGTGGACTCCACCCGCGCCGAACCCGCGCGCCCGGTCGCCCGTTGCACGGAGCGCAGGGGCTCCGCCGACGGGTCGGCGTGGCCGGTGGGCGGGTCGGCGGAGGTGCAGGTGGTGACGCAGGTCAGCGCGGCCGTCACCGCGATCGAGACGACCGTACGACGTGCCGTCGTGCCCGTCATGCATCCCACCCCCGTGCGAGTCCCGTGACCGCACGCTAACCCAGGCCACGGGCGCCCGTACGGGAAAAGGAGACGGGAAGAAGACGGGGAGAAGAACCGAGGAAGTCCCGGAGAAGCACCGGAGAAGCACCGAAGAAGACCGGAAGAAGGCGGGACGACGGAACGGGAACAGGGAGCCGGAACAGGGAACGGGAACAAAGAACGGGGGCGGGGCGGAAACAGGCGCGGAAAAGGGAACGGGCCCCGCACCTCGGAAGGTGCGGGGCCCGTGAACCGGTGGGGCGAGCCGTTGGCTCAGACCGCGGCCGGGTCCTCCTCGACGAGGAGGTTGCGGGTGCGGTTGGAGTCGACCGGAATGCCGGGGCCCATCGTGGTGCTGATGGCGGCCTTCTTGATGTAGCGGCCCTTGGCGGCGGACGGCTTCAGACGGAGGATCTCCTCCAGCGCCGCGCCGTAGTTCTCCACCAGCTGGGTGTCCTCGAAGGACGCCTTGCCGATGATGAAGTGCAGGTTCGAGTGCTTGTCGACGCGGAACTCGATCTTGCCGCCCTTGATCTCGGTCACGGCCTTGGCCACGTCCGGGGTCACGGTGCCGGTCTTCGGGTTCGGCATCAGACCACGCGGGCCGAGGACGCGGCCGAGGCGGCCGACCTTGCCCATGAGGTCCGGGGTGGCGACGACGGCGTCGAAGTCCAGACGGCCCTTCGACACCTCGTCGATCAGTTCGTCGGAGCCGACGATGTCGGCGCCCGCGGCGGTCGCGGCCTCGGCACGGTCACCGGTCGCGAAGACCAGGACCCGGGCGGTCTTACCGGTGCCGTGCGGGAGGTTCACGGTGCCACGGACCATCTGGTCGGCCTTGCGCGGGTCGACACCCAGGCGGAAGGCGACCTCGACGGTGCCGTCGAACTTGGTCGTGGAGGTCTCCTTGGCGAGACGGACGGCCTCGAGCGGGGCGTAGAGCTTGTCCCGGTCGATCTTGGCGTCCGCAGCGCGGAGAGACTTGCTGCGCTTGCTCACTACTGCTCCTGTTGGCTTCTGAGGAGTCGTGGTCCGGGCCGAGCAGGCCCTGCCACACTGTCCTGGCCTTGCGGCTACCGCCGCGCGGCGTGCTTACGGGGGTGGAGGTCAGCCCTCGACCGTGACGCCCATGGAACGCGCGGTGCCGGCGATGATCTTCTCGGCGGCGTCCAGGTCGTTGGCGTTGAGGTCGGGCATCTTGGTGGTGGCGATCTCGCGGACCTGGTCACGCGTGATCTTCGCGACCTTGGTCTTGTGCGGCTCGCCGGAGCCCTTCTCCACGCCCGCTGCCTTGAGGATCATCTTGGCGGCCGGCGGCGTCTTGGTGATGAAGGTGAAGGAGCGGTCCTCGTAGACCGTGATCTCCACCGGGATGACCCAACCGCGCTGCGACTCGGTCGCGGCGTTGTAGGCCTTGCAGAACTCCATGATGTTGACGCCGTGCTGACCCAGCGCGGGGCCGACCGGCGGAGCCGGGTTCGCGGCACCGGCCTGGATCTGGAGCTTGATGAGCCCCGTGACCTTCTTCTTCTTGGGAGGCATAGCTCTCCGGGTCCTTTCGATTCGGGTCCTGCCCGCATCCGGGGGCGACCCGGACACAGGCATACCGCACAACGATAACGGGTATGGATGTGCGGCCAAAAACCGAGCAGGTCAGACAGGCTGCCTGAGCCTGTCCGACCTGCTCGGAAGCAATACGTCCAGAGAAGTTCCAGTTGTGACGTGCCAGTCCTGAACCGCCGGTCCGGGACTGCCGGCCCGCGACTACTAGTTCTTCTGGATCTGGTCGAAGCTCAGCTCGACCGGGGTCTCGCGGCCGAAGATCTCGACGAGGCCCTTGACCTTCTTCGAGTCGGCGTTGATCTCGTTGATCGTGGCCTGCAGCGTCGCGAACGGGCCGTCGGTGACGGTGACCGAGTCGCCGACCTCGAAGTCCAGGACCTGGACCTCGACCTTGCGCTGCGGAGCCGGCTTGCCCTCGGCCTCGGCGGCCTCGCGGGCGGCCTTCTCCTCGGCCTCGGGGGCGAGCATCTTGACGATCTCGTCCAGCGTCAGCGGGTACGGGTCGTAGGCGTTGCCGACGAAGCCGGTGACACCGGGGGTGTTGCGGACGACGCCCCAGGACTCGTTGGTCAGGTCCATGCGCACGAGGACGTAACCGGGCAGCTTGTTCTGCCGGATCGTCTTGCGGTCGCCGTTCTTGATCTGGACGACCTCTTCCTGCGGCACCTCGGCCTGGAAGATGTAGTCCTCGACGTTGAGCGAGACGGCGCGCTGCTCGAGGTTGGTCTTCACGCGGTTCTCGTAACCGGCGTAGGTGTGGATCACGTACCACTCGCCGGGGAGGACCCGCAGTTCCTGGCGGAGCTTCTCGATCGGGTCGAGCTCGGGCTCGGGCTCCGCGGCCTCGTCGGTCTCCGCGTCGGCGTCGTCGCTCTCCGCGTCGTCACCCGTCGGCTCGGCGGTCTCGTCCTGGGCGTCGGCGGTCTCGTCCGCGTCCGCGACGACGGCGTCGTCGGCAGCCTCGGCCTCGACGGAGGCCTCGGTGTCCTCGTTGCCGGCGCCCTCGAGGGTGCCGGGCTCGTCCTTGACGGACTCGACCGGCTCGATGGCGTCGTTCACGTTCGGGTCAGACACGGTGGCTGCTTCTTCCTGGATACATAGGGGTGGAACACGCGAAAGGGGCGCCGGGTACCTCGGCGCCCTTCGCTCTCGAATCAGCCGAAGACGTACTTGGCGGCGTTACTGAAGCCATAGTCAATCAGAGTCACCAGGCCGATCATGATGACCACGAAGATGATCACCACGGTGGTGTACGTCGTCAGCTGGTTGCGGCTCGGCCAGACAACCTTGCGCAGCTCCGCGACGATCTGGCGGTAGAAGAGCGCGAGGCGCTTCAGCGGGCCCTTCTTGGCACGCTTGCCGCCCTTGCGCGACTTCTTCTTGGAGTCCGGCGCTTCGTCCTCGGCATCAGGCATGTCGATGGAGCCCACGGCGTCCGTCACTCGTCCTCACCTGATTCCGGGTCGTGGCCGTGCCGCGCCCGGTCTGAGCCGCACGGCGGTGCATTGCTGTACGTACATGCGCACACATCCTGGCGAAGGTGTGTGTAGCAGGGCCGGAGGGACTTGAACCCCCAACCGCTGGTTTTGGAGACCAGTGCTCTACCAATTGAGCTACGACCCTTTGTGTGTCCCCCAACGTACCGCATCCGCCCGGATGCTTGGTGTGCACCGAGTGAGTGCGAGCCGTTGAAGGCCAACGAGGTGAGAGTGTACGTGCTCAGCGGCCGGGCGTCGAACAGAAAGGACGCGCGGGAGCCCTCGCCGTGCCGTCCTGGCCGAAGATCGCCCTGGCCGCGGGGGCCGGTCCGGACTGTTGTTCCGGCGTTTGCCCCGTCCTGGCCCGCCCGGTCCCGACCGCTCTGGCCGGATCCCGCCCAGGTCCCACCCAGGTCCCGCCTGGCCTCGGCAGGCCTCGGCGGATCTCGTCCTGCTCAGTCCGTGAAACCCGTGTGTCCCGGAACTTCCCTGTCTGGAACGATGGCCCCATGAGCGCTGCAACCCCTCCCACCGAGCGCCGGGTCTCCGCCCGAGTCGGCGCGATCTCCGAGTCCGCCACCCTCGCCGTGGACGCCAAGGCCAAGGCCCTCAAGGCCGCCGGGCGGCCGGTGATCGGCTTCGGCGCCGGTGAGCCCGACTTCCCGACGCCCGACTACATCGTCGAGGCCGCGATCGAGGCGTGCAAGAACCCGAAGTTCCACCGCTACACCCCGGCCGGCGGACTGCCGGAGCTGAAGGCCGCGATCGCCGCCAAGACGCTGCGCGACTCCGGCTACGAGGTCGACCCGTCGCAGATTCTGGTCACCAACGGCGGCAAGCAGGCCATCTACGAGGCGTTCGCCGCGATCCTCGACCCGGGCGACGAGGTCATCGTCCCGGCGCCGTACTGGACCACGTACCCGGAGTCGATCCGGCTGGCCGGCGGTGTCCCGGTCGAGGTCGTCGCCGACGAGACGACCGGTTACCGCGTGAGCGTGGAGCAGCTGGAGGCCGCGCGCACCGAGAAGACGAAGGTCGTCCTGTTCGTGTCGCCGTCGAACCCGACGGGGGCCGTGTACAGCGAGGCCGAGACCGAGGCGATCGGCCAGTGGGCCGTCGAGCACGGCCTGTGGGTGCTGACCGACGAGATCTACGAGCACCTCGTCTACGGCGACGCCGCGTCCGTGTCCCTGCCGGCGCTGCTGCCCGAGCTGCGTGACAAGTGCATCGTCGTCAACGGTGTCGCCAAGACGTACGCGATGACCGGCTGGCGGGTCGGGTGGGTCATCGGCCCGAAGGACGTCGTCAAGGCCGCGACGAACCTCCAGTCGCACGCCACGTCCAACGTGTCCAACGTGGCGCAGGCGGCGGCGCTCGCCGCGGTCTCCGGCGACCTGGACGCCGTGGCGAAGATGCGGGAGGCCTTCGACCGGCGCCGTAGGACGATCGTGCGGATGCTCAACGAGATCGACGGCGTGCTGTGCCCGGAGCCGGAGGGCGCGTTCTACGCCTACCCGTCGGTCAAGGCTCTGCTCGGCAAGGAGATCCGCGGCAAGCGCCCGCAGGACACGGTCGAGCTGGCCGCGCTGATCCTGGAGGAGGCCGAGGTCGCGGTGGTGCCCGGCGAGGCGTTCGGCACGCCCGGGTACCTGCGGCTGTCGTACGCGCTCGGGGACGAGGACCTCGCCGAGGGCGTGAGCCGGATCCAGAAGCTGCTGGCGGAGGCCAGGGACTGACGGTCGCGCTCCGGCCGTTCTTCAGCAGGGTCTCACCGGACCGTACCGGTGAGACCCTGCTTTGTTTGTGCGAGCAAGACCACGTACGGGGAAAGTGCTGTCGGGTCGGCCGTGTCGTACGGCAGGATCACGGAATGGAGCGTGTACGTGATGTCTCTGAACTGCCGAAGGCCCATCTCCACCTGCACTTCACCGGGTCGATGCGGCCCGCGACCCTGCTGGAACTGGCCGACAAGCACGGCGTGCGTCTGCCCGAGACGCTGACCGAGGCACTGGGTCGCGGTGAGTCGCCGAAACTGCGGGCGACGGACGAGCGGGGCTGGTTCCGCTTCCAGCGGTTGTACGACGCGGCGCGATCGTGCCTCCAGGAGCCGGAGGACATCCAGCGGCTGGTCCGCGAGGCCGCCGAGGAGGACCTGCGGGACGGGTCGGGGTGGCTGGAGATCCAGGTGGACCCGACGTCGTACGCGCCGCGGCTGGGCGGGCTCATCCCGGCGCTGGAGATCATCCTGGACGCGGTGGAGACGACGGTCCGGGACACCGGGATCGGGATGCGGGTGCTGGTCGCCGCCAACCGGATGAAGCATCCGCTGGACGCGCGGACGCTGGCCCGTCTCGCGGTGCGGTACGCGGAC
Organism: Streptomyces sp. WG5; assembly: GCF_049974565.1. NCBI lineage: Bacteria > Bacillati > Actinomycetota > Actinomycetes > Kitasatosporales > Streptomycetaceae > Streptomyces > Streptomyces sp. WG5. Next base: position 36,145 of record NZ_JBNGGC010000018.1, read on the forward strand.
CGGGGCGTGGTCGGGTTCGGCCTGTCCAACGACGAGCGGCGGGGCATGGCCCGGGACTTCGACCGGGCGTTCGCGATCGCGCGGGAAGGGGGGCTGCTGTCCGCACCGCACGGGGGCGAGCTGACCGGGCCGCTGTCCGTACGGGACTGCCTCGACGACCTGGAGGCCGACCGGATCGGCCACGGGGTGCGGGCGGCGGAGGACCCGCGGCTGCTGAAGCGGCTGGCGGACCGGCAGGTGACGTGCGAGGTGTGCCCGGCGTCGAACGTCGCGTTGGGCGTGTACGAGAAGCCGGAGGACGTGCCGCTGCGGACGCTGTTCGAGGCCGGGGTGCCGATGGCCCTGGGCGCGGACGATCCCCTGCTGTTCGGGTCCCGGCTGGCCGCCCAGTACGAGATCGCCCGGCAGGACCACGGGTTCACCGACGCGGAGCTGGCGGAACTGGCACGCCAGTCGGTACGGGGGTCGGCGGCGCCGAAGGATGTGAAGGAGAAGCTGCTGGCGGGGGTGGACGACTGGATGGCCTCGTAGGGGCGGCAGTTCAGCAGACCCCCGCGAGCAGTGTCCGGGCGAGTCGCCGGGCGAAGTCGTCCATCGGCGGGCGGACACCGCTCCGCGTCGCGTCGTACGCGAACGCCCGCTGCGCGCAGGCGCCCAGCAGCAGCGACGCGGCGGCGAAGGTGTCCGCGTCGGCGCGGACACGCCCTGCGGCCTGCTCGGCGCGCAGGTAGGCGTCGAGGCCCTCGATCGGCAGGTGCGGCCCGGTGCCCATCTCCCGCATCGCGTCGTCGTGCCGCCGTTTGAGCTGCGTCTGCGCGTACAGCGAGGCGGCGATCGGGAAGCTCTGCTCGTAGAAGAGCGCGGCCTGACGGGCGATCTCCGTGACGTTCTCCTCGAGAGAGCCACGGCCCGGCTCGGCGGCGAGTTCCCGCAGCAGCGGGGTCAGCCGCGGCAGCCGCTCGGACAGGACGCGGATGAAGAGCTCCTCCTTGCTCACGAAGTGCTTGTACAGCGCCGCCTCGGAGCAGTCGGCTCCCTTGGCGATCTCCTTGGTGGTGGCCCGGGCGAGCCCGACGGTGAGCATCAGCTCATGGGCGGCGTCCAGAATGCGTTCCCGGGCCGGCTTGACGGGCGGCATGGCGGCTCCAGTCGGGGATTGACGTGGGGTGAGTATTTACTCACCCTAGAGGAGGGAAGAGGTGAGTAAGTACTCACCCACCGGGTCGTCCACCACAGCGCAGCCGCGCCACCGCACGGAACGGAGTACGCCATGAAGCTCACCGTCTTCGGTGCCACCGGAGGCATCGGCCAAGAGGTCGTCCGGCAGGCCCTCGACGCCGGACACCAGGTCACGGCCGTCGTACGGGACCCCTCGCGGCTGTCCGTGACCGGCGAACGTCTGGACGTGTTCCGCGCGGACCTGGGCGACCCGGCGGCTGTCCGGCCGGCGGTGGCCGGGCGGGACGCCGTACTGTCCGGCCTCGGCGCACGCCGCCGCGCCGACGCCGGGGTCGCGACACGGCTCACCCGGACGGTGCTCGGCGCGATGGAGGCGGAGGGCGTGCGCAGGCTGCTGGTCGTCAGTGCCGCTCCGGTCGGGCCCCGGCCACGCGACGCCGGACTCCTGGACCGGGGGGTGCTCGGCGTCATCTCCGCCGTCCTCAAGGACGTCTACGCCGATCTGCGCGCCATGGAGGCGGAAGTGGCGCGCAGCACCACCGACTGGACGGTCGTCCGGCCGCCGCGCCTGCAGGACAAGCCGCTCACCGGCCGGTACCGGACGGAGATCGGCGGTTTCCCGACCAAGGGCCGTTACGTCGGCCGCGCCGATGTCGCCCACGCGATGCTCGCGATGACCGGGGACGCGGCCACCCTGAAACAGGGCGTGGGCGTCGCCTACTGAGGCGGCTCCCCGGCCCTTCGGCTTCGGCTCCGGCTCCGGCTCCGGCTCCGGCTTCGGCTTCGGCTTCGGCTCCGGCTTCGGCTTCGGCTTCGGCTTCGGCTTCGGCTTCGGCTAGAGGCTGACGCCGACCGTCACCGGTTCGTTGACCAGCGTGACGCCGAAGGCCTCGCGGACTCCGGCGACGACCTCGCGGGCCAGGGCGAGCAGGTCCTCCGTGGTCGCCTCACCGCGGTTGGTGAGAGCGAGGGTGTGCTTGGTGGAGATGCGGGCCGGGCCGGTGCCGTAGCCCTTGGTGAAGCCGGCCTTGTCGATCAGCCAGGCCGCGGAGGTCTTGACCAGGCCCTCGCCGGCCGGGAAGGCGGGCGGCTCGGCGGCGCCGCCGAGGCGTTCGGCCACGCGCGTGCGGAAGGCGGCGAACTCCTCGTCCGTGAGGATCGGGTTGGTGAAGAACGACCCGGCCGACCAGGTGTCGTGGTCCTCGGGGTCCAGGACCATGCCCTTGCCGGCGCGCAGCTTCAGCACGGTGTCGCGGGCCGTCGCCAGCGGTACCCGCTCGCCTGCCTCGACACCGAGGGCGCGGGCCGTCTCGGCGTAGCGGAGGGGGGCGGAGAGCCCGTCGGCGTTCTCCAACCCGAAGCGGACACGCAGGACGACATACCGCTCGGGTTCGGCCTTGAAGCGGCTGTGGCGGTAGGAGAATCCGCAGTCCGCGTTGGTGAGGGCGACCGTCCCGCCGGCTCTGCGGTCGTACGCGATCACCTCGGTGATCGTCGAGGAGACCTCCTGGCCGTACGCGCCGACGTTCTGGATGGGCGTCGCGCCCGCCGAGCCGGGGATGCCGGCCAGGCACTCGACGCCGGCGAGTCCGGCCTCGACGGTCCGGGCGACGGCGTCGCTCCAGATCTCGCCGGCCGCCAGCTCCAGCGTCGTGCCGTCGAGGGAGAGACCGCGCGTGGCGATGTGCAGGGCCGTGCCGTCGAAGCCCTTGTCGCCGATGACCAGGTTGGATCCGCCGCCGATGAGCAGCAGGGGCGTGCCGGTGTCGTCGGCCTCGCGGACGACGGCGATCACCTCGGCGTCGGTCGTGGCCGTGACCAGCCGGGTCGCCGGTCCTCCCAAACGGAAGGTGGTCAGCGGGGCGAGGGGGGCGTCGTGGAGTTCCTGCACGCGCTCAAGAGTACGAGACGGCACCGACAGTCCCGGGCAGCGGGAAACGCCCCGGTCGCCCGGGGCGTTTCCTGTCCTCACGTTCGTCCTGTGTCCGTGTTCGTGTCCGTCCTCATGTCCGTACTCACGTCAGACGGCGTCGTGCCTCCGCCCAGTTCACCGGAAGCTCGTCGCTCGACGCCGGCCAGGAGGCGAACGTCGAGTCCCGCATCTCCCCGGCCAGCCCGCGTGAGGTGGGCGCGTGGGTGCCGGAGTGGGCGAAGGCCTTGAGGGCCTCGGGCGACTCCCAGGCGGACAGCGTCCAGAAGGTCCGCTTGAGCGGTTCCGCCTTCAGGGATGCGCCGTACGCTCCGGGCGCCTTGCCGACCTGCCGCCACACGCCGGGCGTGCGCGCCAGGAACTTCAGCGCTCCCCACAGGGTGCGGGTCTCGAAGCGGGAGGCGAAGACGTGCACCTCCGTGGCCTGCGGCGGCCGGTTCGGAACGATCCAGGGAAGGGTGGGCACGTCGGGTTCCTTTCGTGTCTCGTCCGTGGCTTCTGGTGCGGTGCTTCTCGTGGGTCGTTTCTCGTGTGGCGCTTCGTGTGGTGCTTACGTGTGGTGCTCTCGTGGCCTCTCGGCTGTCGCTCTCGCGTGTCAGGAGGTCAGCGGGAGGCCTCGCCCCCGGCCGGGACGAGTGCCGGTTCGGTCGTCGGCGCCGGCCCGGGCTCCTCCGGGGACGCCTGGCCGTCCCGGCGGCGGGACGGAATCAACAGGGCCGCGACGCCTCCGAGGGCCACCACCCCGGCGCCCACCGCGACCGCGGGCCGCAGCCCGTCGACGAAGGACTGCCCGGACTCGTAACCGCCCTGCGCCGCGAAGATCGAGCCCATGAGCGCGATGCCGAGCGCGCCACCGACCTCGCGCAGGGCGTTGTTGGCGCCGGAGGCGATGCCTTGCTCCTTCGGTACGACGCTGGACATCACCAGGGCGGAGGCGGGGGCGAAGAACAGGGCCATGCCGATCCCGCTGAGGATCAGACCGGGCAGTTGGACGGCGTAGGAGGCATCGGCCGTGATCACGGAGGCGAGGTAGCCGAGGCCGACCGCCTGGAGGAAGAGCCCGGCAGCGACGACCGGGCGCCCTCCGATGCGGTCCGACAGGATGCCGGCGATCGGGGCGACCAGCATCGGCATGCCGGTCCAGGGCAGCATGCGCAGCCCCGCCTCGGTGGGCGTGTAACCGAGTACGTGCTGCATGTACTGGCTGAGCAGGAAGATCGAGCCGAACATGCCCAGGAACATCAGCAGGCTCGCCGCGTTGATCCCGGAGAAGGCCCGGGAACGGAAGAGGCGCATGGGGAGCATGGGGTTCTTGCTGTTGATGCCGTGGCGGACGAAGCCGGCCAGCAACGCGGCGCCGGCGAACAGGGCCGTCAGCACCACGGGTCCGGTCCAGCCGTCGACGGGCCCGCGGATCAGGCCGTAGACGATGCCGAAGAGTCCGCCGCTGGCGAGCAGGGTGCCGGGAAGGTCGAGCGGGGCTCCGGTGCCGTACGACTCGGCGAGGCGGAAACGGGCGAGCGGTAGCAGGGCCAGACCCAGCGGAACGTTCAGCCAGAAGATCCACTGCCAGGAGATGTGCTCCGTGAGGCTGCCGCCGACCAGCGGACCGGAGGCCACGGCGAGCCCGTTGACGGCGCCCCAGATGCCGTACGCCATGCCACGCCGTTCGGCGGGCACGGCGGCCGTCAGCAGGGTCAGTGTCAGCGGCATCATGATCGCCGCGCCGACGCCCTGGACCGCGCGGGCGGCGATGAGCGAGTCGATGCCGGGTGCCATGGCCGCGGCGGCGGAGGCACCGGTGAAGACGGTGAGACCGACGGTGAACAGCCTGCGGCGGCCGTAGCGGTCGCCAAGGGCGGCCCCGAACATCAGCAGCACCGCGAAGGTGAGCGTGTACGCGCTCACGGTCCATTCCAGGTCGTGCAGTCCTCCGCCCATGTCCTCGCGGATGGAGGGCAGCGCGGTGGTGACGACGAGATTGTCCAGGGCCGCCATGAAACCGGCGACGCTGGTGATGACGAGGGCCCAGCCCGTTCCCCCACGACGTGCGTTCTGCTGTGACATCTCTCCCCCAGAGGGTATCCAGTGCTCTCGGTTGCTTCGGTTAGTAATTGATGACTAACTTTTACGGCCATAGATGACTAACTTTTATGGACATAAGGGGCGCTCACCCGTGAGCGTCCACCCGTACGCCCTACGCGTCGTGCCGGCCTCGCTTGACCCGCGCCGAGACATGCAGCCCGTCCCAAACCCGGTGCTCGGGCGGGAAACCCATGCCGGCCAGCGCGTTGATGAGCATCCCGTACGCCATGAAGGTCGTGGTCTCCTCGACGTCGCCGCCAAGGGGCACGCGCACGGTGTCCCAGAGCTCCAGCCAGCCCCTGCGGACCATCTCGCCGAACTCGTGGTCCCCGGCCGCCTCCGCGGCCGCGACAGCGACGTACACCTGCAATTGCATCTGGAGGCGCTCGGGCTGCTCGGCGATCAGTCGCGTGTAGGCCCCGGCCATGGCATCCAGGGCCTCTTCGCCGCTCAGGCCCTCGGACGACGCCTCGAAGACCCGCCGCATGTCCTGCAGGCAGCGCTCCGCCACCGCAAGGAAGATGGCCTTCTTGCCCGGGAAGAGCCGGAAGAGGTACGGCTGGGAGACTCCCACCCGCTTGGCGATGTCCTCCGTCGACGTGCCGTAGAAGCCACCCCGGGCGAACTCGCCCATCGCCGCGCGGATGACGCTCTCACGCCGCTCCTCTGCGCTCATCCTGACCATGAAAGTAAGTTAGTACTCAATCACTAACCATGTCAAGAGACGCCCCCGCTCCTTCTTCTCGCCGCAGCGGCACGGAGACCGGCGGCGGGAAAGAGGTGTCCTCACCCGGCGGCGGGTAAGGGGCTGCTCCCCAAGGAGGACGCCCCTTACCGAATGCCTCCCGGACGGCCACGGCAGGCCCGCCGCACGGCCGGACGCCGGCGGGGTGAACCGCGATGACCCACCGGGCGGCCGGACGCCGGCGGGGTGAACGCGACAGGCCCACCGGGCGGCCGGACGGCTGCCGGGACTGCGGCGGACCGTCAGGCGAGTCGCACGATCGCCCGGGCCATACCGAGGACCTTCTGTCCGGCGCTGGTGGCCGTCAGGTCGACGCGGACGGTGTTGTCGTCGAGCTTGGCCGCGACCTTGCCGCTGACCTCGATCACGGCACCCTGGTCGTCGTTCGGTACGACGACGGGCCTGGTGAAGCGGACGCCGTACTCCACGAGCGCGCCCGGGTCGCCGGTCCAGTCGGTGATCACACGGGCCGCCTCCGCCATGGTGAACATGCCGTGCGCGATGACGTCCGGCAGGCCGACCTCCTTGGCGAATTTCTCGTTCCAGTGGATCGGGTTGAAGTCTCCGGAGGCGCCCGCGTACCGCACGAGCGTGGCGCGGTTCACAGGGAAGTTCCGCGCGGGCAGCTCGGTGCCGACCTCGACGTCGCCATATGCGATCTTCACCGTCGCCGGAGGCGCCGCGGGGGACGTCACGGGAGACGTCGTGGAATGCGTCGTGGGGTGCGTCATGGAATGCTCACGCCTCCTCGGCCGCACGGGCCACGAGCTTGGTCCAGGCGGTCACGACGTGCTCGCCGGCTTCGTCGTGCACCTCTCCGCGGATGTCCAGGATGTCGTTGCCCGCCATCGACTTGATCGCCTCGATGGTGGAGGTGACGGTGAGCCGGTCACCGGCGCGGACCGGACGGGCGTAGGCGAACTTCTGGTCGCCGTGCACGACCCGGCTGTAGTCCAGGCCGAGCTGCGGGTCCTCGATGACCTGACCCGCCGCCTTGAACGTGATCGAGAACACGAAGGTCGGCGGTGCGATCACGTCCGGATGCCCGAGCGCCTTCGCGGCCTCCGTGTCCGTGTACGCCGGGTTGGCGTCCCCCACCGCCTCCGCGAACTCGCGGATCTTCTCCCGGCCCACCTCGTAGGGCGCGGTAGGCGGATAGGTCCGCCCCACGAACGACTGGTCGAGCGCCATGGGCTCGCCACCTCCTGCTGCTCTGCTGGCTGCGGGTGCCGCCTTCGGCACCACTGACCGAAACGACACGAGGCCGCCCCCAAACCTCGGGGACGGCCTCGTGTACGAGCCTGATTTATCGCGTTTCGCGGTGCGCGGTGTGCGCGTTGCAACGCGGGCAGTGCTTCTTCATCTCCAGTCGGTCCGGGTTGTTACGCCGGTTCTTCTTGGTGATGTAGTTCCGCTCCTTGCACTCCACGCAGGCCAGCGTGATCTTCGGGCGGACGTCGGTGGCAGCCACGTGAGTGCACTCCTTGACGAACGGATTGATGGTACTAACGCAGGAAAGAGTAGCCGATTGAAGGACCGACCCCGCAATCGGCTACTGAATGTAGCGGTGACCGGACTTGAACCGGTGACACAGCGATTATGAGCCGCTTGCTCTACCGACTGAGCTACACCGCTGTGATGCGATCGGGCCCCGCCTTGCGGCGGGAACCTCTCACACCAGAGCCCCAAAACGGAATCGAACCGTTGACCTTCTCCTTACCATGGAGACGCTCTGCCGACTGAGCTATTGGGGCGAGCGATGAAGACATTACACGGTCGCCCGCCGTTCGCCCAAATCCGTTTCGCGACCCCTGCCCCGTCCCGTCCCTGGCCCGTGCCGGCACCGGGTCCACCGCGGCTCCACCCGCGCCGTCCCGTCCTCTTGCCTCGTCCCGCCACCGGGCCCCGCCCACTCCGGCCCCGGGCCCCGCCCGGGGCGTCCCCGGGCCCGTCGGCCTCCCCACGTGCACGCCCCGGCGGCGCCGGAGGGCCCGACCTGCCGGCACACGCCCCGGGCGGCCCCCAGAGGGCCTGGCGCAGCGGGACCGTACCGGTACGACTATTGCGCTCCTCCGCGTCGCGGACTGACCACCGTCCTAGGCTCGACCCACTCTGCGTGATCTTGCGCCCCCCCCCACTGCGCAACCCCCCGAGCCAGAGGAGCGCGATGCCCGACAGCCAACCGCAGCCGCCCCACTCGCCCTCCCCCTCGGACCCCGCCGGCCGCGGCTCGCTCCTGCTCACCGGGGCACGGCTCACCGACGGCCGGACCGTGGACGTACGGCTGCACGGCGGGCGCATCGAAGCGGTCGGCACCGCCGGCAGCCTGCCAACGGCTCGCACGCCCGGCTCCGGCACCCGCGTGGACCTCACCGGCTACCTGCTCCTCCCCGCCCCCGCCGAACCCCACGTCCACGGCGACACGACACTGACGGCCGACACCCCCGGCCCCGTCTCCTACGACCCCCCGGACGTCCAGCGCCGGGCCACCGAGGCCGCCCTGCTCCAGCTGGGACACGGGGCGACCGCGCTACGGGCACACGTGCGTGTGGGTGACGTTCCGGGGCTGGGCGCGCTGACCGCCGTACTGCGGGCGCGGCGCTCACTGCGCGGACTGACCGAACTGACCGCGGTCGCGACGCCGAGGCTGCTGACCGGGGTGGCCGGGGCCGACGGCCTGGCGATACTGCGGGACGCGGTCCAGATGGGCGCCGACGTGGTGGGCGGGTGCCCGGACCTGGACCCCGACCCGACCGGATATGCCGAGGCGGTCCTGGAAGTCGCCGCCGAACACGGCTGCCCGGTCGACCTGCACACGGACGCCGCCGCCCCGGCACGGCTGGCCCGGCTGGCGGCGATGGCGGGCGGGCTGCGCCACGGGGTGTCCCTCGGCCCCTGCGAAGGGCTGGGCCGGTTGCCCGCCGACGCGGCCTCCCGGGCCGCTGACCAGCTCGCCGCGGCCGGGGTGACGGTGGTGTGCCTGCCGCAGGGCAGCTGCGGTGCCGTCGACCGCCGCGACGGCACGACCCCGGTACGGCTGCTGCGGGCGGCCGGCGTACGGGTCGCCGCCGGGAGCGGTGCGCTGCGGGACGTGTCCAACCCGGTCGGGCGCGGTGACCCCCTGGAGGGGGCCTACCTGCTGGCCTCACGCCATGGGCTGCACCCCGAGGACGCGTACGACGCGGTGAGCGCTGCGGCGCGGGCGGCCCTGGGCCTGCCCGAGGTGCGGGTGGAGGCGGGCTTCCCTGCCGAACTCCTCGCGGTGCGCGGGGAGCGGCTGGCGGGGGCGCTGTCCCTGGCGTACAGCCGGATCGTGGTGCACCGGGGTCGCGTGGTGGCCCGGACCAGCGCGGTACGCGAGTACGGCGACTCGACGACCGCGAAGGGCCTGGGGCTGCCTCGGCAGGGCCGTGGGGTGCGCGGGGAGCGAGAGGGACGCGAGGAGCGTGGGGAGCGTGGGGAGGCGTCCTGACAGGGCGCGGGGAACAACCTTGACGGGAGGGTGAGTGCCCTGTGTGTCAGTGAGGGCCCTGTGTCTCAGTGAGGCCCGTGAGTCCTGACGCCCCCCGTGGGATACGGCCGAAGCCGTGCGGCGAGGGCGGCCGTCGGGGCGTACGGTCGAAGACATGCGCATTGTCATCGCTGGTGGTCATGGTCAGATCGCGCTGCGGCTGGAGCGGTTGCTCGCCGCGCGCGACGACGAGGTGGCGGGCATCATCCGCAAGGCCGAACAGGCCGACGATCTGCGCGCGGCCGGTGCCGAACCGGTCGTGCTCGACCTGGAGTCGGCCTCGGTCGAGGAGGTCGCCGAGCGGCTGCGGGGCGCGGACGCGGCCGTCTTCGCGGCGGGCGCCGGCCCAGGGAGCGGGGCCGCCCGCAAGGACACGGTGGACAAGGCAGCGGCGGTCCTCTTCGCGGACGCGGCGGTCCGGGCGGGCGTACGGCGCTTCGTGGTCGTGTCGTCCATGGGAGCCGACCCGCACCACCAGGGGGACGAGATCTTCGACGTCTACCAGCGCGCCAAGGGCGAGGCCGACGCGTACGTGCGCTCGCTGGAAGAACTGGACTGGACGATCCTGCGCCCCGGCGCGCTGACGGACGACGCCGGCACCGGCCTCGTCCGCCTGGAGGCACACACCGGCCGCGGCGCGGTCCCCCGCGACGACGTGGCCGCCGTACTGGCGGAACTGGTCGACACCCCGGCCACCAACGGTCTGACCCTGGAGCTGATCAGCGGTTCGACGCCCGTGTCGGTGGCGGTGAAGTCGGTGGCCGGGAACTGAGGGCACGGGGCCCGGAACTCTCGGGGCGTACGGTCAGAACAACGGCAGCTGCCCGGGGAACCCGGGGATGACGTACCCGTCCAGGGACGGCTGCGCCGCGCCGAGTTGCGCCGGTCGACGCGAACCCGGGCAGGAGACGAGCTCACCACTGGCTCGCGCACCGGAGGGGTCATGACGCGCGTACCGCCCCGCGACGACGGCGATCTCGCGACGGCACTCTGGGCAGGTTCTGCGACGGGAGGACGAGACCATGCCACCAGTCTGCCCGCAGCGGCGCGAGCGCCGTTCGCGTCAGCCCATGACGAGAGGCCCCGCGACCTGCTGTTCGGGCAGGTCACGGGGCCTCTCGTTCCCGTGTGGCGGCGCCAGGATTCGAACCTGGGAAGGCTGAGCCGGCAGATTTACAGTCTGCTCCCTTTGGCCGCTCGGGCACACCGCCGGGGTTCGCTGCCCTTCGAACCGCCTTTCGGCGGTGCTCCGTGGCAACGACGTAAACAATACCCGATGTGGAGGGGTGCTTCGCCACCCGATTGATCGCCGCTCGGGGGCGACGGGTGGCTAGGCTTGTGCGGATGCGGCCGAGGGCGCCCAAGCAGGCTCGGCGGCCGCCGTTGTATGCCGGTACGGACCCGATACGCGGCCCGACACGCACCCAGATACAAGGAGCCACAGGACATGGCCGACTCCAGTTTCGACATCGTCTCGAAGGTCGAGCGGCAGGAGGTCGACAACGCCCTCAACCAGGCCGCCAAGGAGATCTCGCAGCGCTACGACTTCAAGGGCGTGGGCGCTTCGATCTCCTGGTCCGGGGAGAAGATCCTCATGGAGGCCAACTCCGAGGACCGGGTGAGCGCTGTCCTCGACGTCTTCCAGTCCAAGCTGATCAAGCGAGGCATCTCGCTGAAGGCTCTGGACGCGGGCGAGCCCCAGCTCTCCGGCAAGGAGTACAAGATCTTCGCGTCGATCGAGGAGGGCATTTCCCAGGACAACGCGAAGAAGGTGGCCAAGATCATCCGCGACGAGGGCCCCAAGGGAGTGAAGGCCCAGGTGCAGGGCGATGAACTGCGGGTCTCCTCCAAGAGCCGGGACGACCTGCAGGCCGTGATCGCCCTGCTGAAGGGCCAGGACTTCGACTTCGCTCTGCAGTTCGTGAACTACCGGTGACCTGCTGAGCCGACGGCGGGACGGGCGCGGGCATCCCGCGTTCACGGCAACGGAAGGGTGGGCACCCGGCGGCGCCCACCCTTCTGGCCGTCGGGGTCTGCCGTTGCGTCTTCCGGCCTCGTGGGTCGGCTCGTCCGCCCGTTCGTCTGTCCGCCCGTCTGTCGCTCGTCGGCCTGCCGCGGTCCCGGCGGGTTCAGTCGCGCGAGTTGCCGAACAGGAGCCGGTAGGCGACCAGGAGCACCAGGGAACCGCCGATCGCCGCCGCCCAGGTGGCACCGTCGTAGAAGTCCTTGCTGACCGGGTGGTCCAGCCAGCGGGCCGATATCCAGCCGCCGATGAACGCGCCCGCGATACCGATGAGGGTCGTACCGATGAGCCCTCCCGGGTCGCGGCCCGGCAGCAGGAACTTGGCGATGGCTCCGGCCAAAAGTCCGAGGATGATCCAGCTGATGACGGTCATGCCGTGCCCCTGCCCTCTCACGCTGCGCGTACGCTGTGCCAGCCCTGCGGGCCTGCTCCTTCCGCGCGTGTTCATTCGCTCTTGGTCAGGTGGACGTCCCGACCGCGCCCGGTGGTTGCTCTGATCAGTAGGGTGCGACGCATGACACCTGCGGGTCCGGAGTTGCGGCGCACACTCGGCGTGAGCGACGCCGTGGTCGTGGGGCTGGGTTCGATGATCGGTGCTGGGATCTTCGCGGCCCTGGCTCCCGCGGCCCGCGTGGCCGGGCCGGGGCTGCTGCTCGGCCTCGCCGTGGCCGCCGTCGTCGCCTACTGCAACGCCACGTCGTCGGCACGGCTGGCCGCCCGGTACCCGGCCTCGGGTGGCACCTACGTCTACGGACGGGAGCGGCTCGGGAGATTCTGGGGGTATCTCGCGGGCTGGTCGTTCATCGTCGGCAAGACGGCCTCCTGTGCCGCCATGGCGCTTACCGTGGGCGCGTACGTCTGGCCCGAGCAGGCGCACGTGGTGGCGGTCGCGGCCGTGGTGGCGCTGACCGCGGTGAACTACGGCGGAATCCAGAAGTCCGCCTGGCTGACGCGGGCGATCGTGGTGGTGGTCCTGGCGGTCCTCGCTTCCGTGGTGGCGGTGTGTCTGGGGTCGGGTCGATCCGATGCCGGGCGGCTGGACATCGGGCTGTCGGGGGGCATCGACGGGGTATTGCAGGCGGCCGGCCTGCTGTTCTTCGCCTTCGCGGGGTACGCGCGCATCGCGACCCTCGGCGAGGAGGTGCGGGACCCCGAACGGACCATTCCCCGCGCGATCCCGCTGGCTCTGGGCATCGCGCTGGTGGTGTACGGATGTGTCGCGGTGGCTGTCCTCTCCGTGCTGGGCGCGGACGGCCTCGGGCAGGCGACGGCACCACTGGCCGACGCGGTACGGGCGGCCGGTCTGCCCGGGCTGGCGCCGGTCGTGCGGGTGGGCGCCGCCGTGGCCGCGCTGGGCTCACTGCTTGCGCTGATCCTGGGCGTGTCCCGGACGACGCTGGCCATGGCCCGGGACGGTCACCTGCCCGGGGCGCTGGCCGCCGTGCATCCACGTTTTCAGGTGCCGCACCGGGCGGAAGTGGCCGTGGGCGTGATCGTCGCGGTCCTGGCCGCCACGGTGGACGTACGAGGCGCGATCGGCTTCTCCTCCTTCGGTGTGCTGGTGTACTACGCCGTGGCCAACGCGTCGGCCTGGACGCTGGGCCCGTCGAGAACGGCGCGGGTCGTACCGGCGCTGGGTCTGGTCGGGTGCGGGGTGCTCGCGGTCTCCCTTCCGCTGCTGTCGGTGGTCGTAGGTGTGGGTGTGCTGGCGGTGGGCGTGGTGGCGTACTGGGTACGGGGGCGTGAGCGGCGGGTCTCGCGGTAAGGCGAAGGGCGACCCGCGGCCGGTGCCCCGAGTCCCGCGGTAGGCGGCCTCGGAGGGAGGGCATACGTTCGCGGGCCGGCGCTTCTGCGCGGACGGCGTTCGGCGAGATTGGGACGGCCTCCGCCCGGGTGGCTTCCGTTCCTGGTGGTCGTCGCCCACCCCGGCCCAGGGGGTGGTGTCATGGACTCCAGGATCCGGAAAGTCCGGGGGCAGAGCCTCACCACGCGCGCTGCTGCCGCATCGGTCTGCCGCCAGGAGCCCGCCAGGTGCCGGCCTCTCTGTCCTGACGGGCGGATCAGCCTCCGGGAGCCTGCTGGCCGTCCTGCGCTCAGAACACCCGAGCAGGCGTTGCACCCGTCGTGGGCCTTCTCGACGTACGCAGGGGGAAGCCGGTCCACGGGGCCAGCTCCTCCCCTTCGCTGGCCTCCTCGTACCAACCCGTGCCGTCGACCCAGGCCCGCAGCCAGTCCGTGAGGCTCGGGGCGTCGACGAACCAGGAGTGGTCGGCGTCGCCTGCATTGGGCTCGAAGAGGAGGACCGTGGTCTGCGGGGAGCGGCAGTCCACGCACGCGTACATCGCGCAGCCCCAGTGGGATATCGGCAGGACGCCCTCGGGCCAGGGCCAGTCGGGATCCTTCAGGGCGTCCTCGCGGTTGGCGAGGTACTGCGGTACGGCGGCGGGCTCGCCGGAGGGTGGGCTGTCGAGCAGGGGCAGGAGGCCGTACTCCGGGCCGAAGCCACCGTCCCCTATCCGGAGGTAGAGCTCGGCGAGCAGTGGGGGGAGGGCGAACCCCAGAGCGGCCTCGGCCCGTGACAGCCCCGCCCCGTCGAGGGGTTCGGGCAGGGAAGCCCAGCCCCACGGGCGGGTGCTGCGTGCCTTGGCGGCCACCTGGGCCAGCAACTGCTCGTTCTCGGTCATGGGTTCATGATGCAGGCCGCCACCGACAATCGAGCGGGCCTGTGGACAACCCTGCGGTTGTGGAGAACGACGGCTCCTACCAGCCGTTTCCTCGCGATCCGCCGGTGGCCGCGAACGGCTGGTCCGTCCGCACGATCTCGCGTCCCAGCGGGAGCAGCGAGACCGGGATCAGTTTGAAGTTGGCGATGCCGAGGGGGATCCCGATGATCGTGACGCACAGCGCGATACCGGTGACGATGTGGCCGATGGCGAGCCACCAGCCGGCCAGGACCAGCCAGAGCACGTTGCCTATGCAGGAAGGTGCTCCCGCGTCGCGGCGCTCGACCGCCGTGTATCCGAAGGGCCACAGAGCGTAGACGCCGATGCGGAAGGCCGCGATGCCGAACGGGATTCCGATGATCGTGATACAGAGCAGCGCGCCCGCGACCACATAGCCGAGGAACAGCCAGAAGCCGCTGAACAGGAGCCAGATGATGTTGAGGATGGTCTTCACTGGTGACGGCCTGCCATCTTTTCGAGTCGGGCGATTCGCTCCGCCATCGGCGGGTGGGTGGAGAACATCTTCGAAAGCCCCTGTCCCGGGCGGAACGGGTTGGCGATCATCATGTGGCTGGCGGTCTCGATCCGGGGCTCGGGGGGCAGCGGAAGCTGTTTCGTGCCGAGTTCGAGTTTGCGCAGGGCGCCGGCGAGGGCGATCGGGTCACCGGTGAGCTGGGCGCCGGAGGCGTCGGCCTCGTACTCCCTGGACCGGCTGATCGCCAGTTGGATGACGGTGGCGGCGAGCGGACCGAGGATCATGATGAGGAGCATGCCCAGCAGACCGGGGCCGTCATCGTCGTTGGAGCGTCCGATCGGGATGAGCCAAGCGAAGTTGACCAGGAACATGATCACTGAGGCGAGTGCGCCGGCGACGGACGAGATCAGGATGTCGCGGTTGTAGACATGGCTCAGCTCGTGGCCGATGACGCCGCGCAACTCGCGCTCGTCGAGCAGGCGCATGATGCCCTCGGTGCAGCACACGGCCGCGTTGCGCGGGTTGCGGCCGGTCGCGAAGGCGTTCGGTGCCTCCGTCGGCGAGATGTACAGACGCGGCATCGGCTGGCGGGCCTGGGTGGAGAGCTCCCGCACCATGCGGTACAGCGCCGGGGCCTCGAACTCGCTGACCGGGCGTGCCCGCATCGCGCGCAGTGCGAGCTTGTCGCTGTTCCAGTACGCGTACGCGTTCGTGCCCAGGGCGACGAGGACGGCGACGACGAGCCCCGCTCGGCCGAAGAAACTGCCGATGACGATGATGAGCGCGGACAGTCCCCCGAGGAGTACTGCGGTCCTGAGCCCGTTGTGCCGGCGGTGCACGGTACGCCCTCCAAGTGGTGCAGCAGGGGAACCCTTTGCTTGCTGGTGTCGCTCGCTGTGGTTGCTTCCTGGTCTTCGAAGCCACCGGTGCCGTGGCATCACGTCCAGTGGACCCTTCTGTACTGGTCAACGCCAGGCGAGGGCCGCCAGTTCCCTGGCGCTCGCGTCGGCGTGCGTGGCCCGTACGGGTGACATCGCGGCGTGCGGCACGCGTGCGTGGAGGGCCGGTACGGCACGCGCGCGTGCCCGAGCGGCTGCTGCTCAGAAGAGCCCGGTGTCGGCGAAGCGCAGGATCAGCTGGGGTGCTCCCGACAGTGCGACGGCGAGGACCGCGGTCACGGTGATCGCGGCCGTGAGGGGGACGGGGACGCGGTGCCTGGCGGTCTCTTCCTCGGGGGCCCGGAACAGCAGGGCCGTCCATTGGAGGTAGTAGAACAGCGCGATGACGACGTTGACCGCCATGACGACGGCCAGCCAGCCGAGCCCGGCCTCGACGGCCGCGGAGAACACGGTGACCTTGGCGAAGAGGCCGATGACGCCGGGCGGCAGTCCGGCGAGGCACAGCAGGAAGAAGGCCAGGAGCAGGGCGGTGAGCGGGTTGGACGCGTACAGGCCGCGGTAGTCGGCGACGCGGTTCAGGGCCCGCGTACGGCCCACCAGCGCGGCCACCGCGAAGGCGCCCAGGTTCACCGCGGCGTACATGAGGGCGTAGGCGACGGTGGAGCCGATCGAGCGTTCCGGGTCGTCGGCGTACGCGGCGGCGGCGATCGGCACCAGGAGGTAGCCGGCCTGCCCGACGGACGACCAGGCGAGCAGGCGTACCGCGCTGTACGCGCGCGTGGCCCGCTGGCGCAGGGCGCCGACGTTGCCGACGGTCATGGTGAGGGCCGCCAGCGCCGCGAGGGCCGGTCCCCAGACGTCGGCGTAGGACGGGAGGGCGATGACCGTGACGAGGATCAGGCCGGAGAAGCCGACCGCCTTGCCGATCACGGACAGGTAGGCGGCGATCGGCAGGGGCGCGCCCACATAGGTGTCGGGCACCCAGAAGTGGAAGGGCACGGCGGCCGTCTTGAAAGCGAAGCCGACGAGGGTGAGGACGACGCCGGTCTGGACGAGCGTCGTGAGCTGTCCGTCCACGTCCTGGACGCGTTCGGCCACCTGGGTGAGGTAGAGGGTGCCGGTGGAGGCGTACACGAAGCTGATGCCCATGAGGCTGACCGCGGTGGCGGTGACCGAGGACAGGAAGAACTTCAGGGCCGCTTCGGAGGACCGGCGGTCACCCTGGCGCAGGCCCACGAGGGCGAACGCGGGCAGGGAGGCGACCTCCAGGGCGACGATCAGCGTGGCCAGGTCGCGGGAGGCGGGCAGGAGGGCGGCGCCGGCCGCGGAGGAGAGCAGCAGGAACCAGAACTCGCCCTCCGGGAGCCCGCGGTCGGCGTCCTTCACAGCCGTGACCGAGAGCAGGGCGGTCACGAGGGCGCCGCCGAGCACCAGGAACTGGATGGCGAGGGTGAAGGTGTCCGCGGTGTAGCTGCACACGTCGGCGTCGCCGGTCAGGCAGAACGTCGAGCGGTCGTCGTCGACCAGGGGCAGCAGCATGAGCGTGGCGGCGGCGAGTCCGGCGACCGAGATCCAGCCGAGCAGGGACTTGCGAGCGTCCTTCACGAACAGGTCGGTGACGAGGACGGCGAGTCCGACGACCGCCGTGACGGTGGGCGGCGCGATGGCGAGCCAGTCGACGGACTGGACCAGGTCCTGAGCCAGTGGCTGTGCCAGGGCCTCGGCGAGCGGCTGGGCCGGGGAGCTCATCGGGTGCCTCCTGAGAGGAGCTGCTGCACGGCCGGGTCGGTCAGCCCGAGAAGGGTCCCGGGCCACAGTCCGGCGACGACGGTGAGGGCGACGAGCGGCGTCCACGCGGCGAACTCGTAGGTGCGTACGTCGGTGAGCTTCGGGGCCTCCCGCGGTACGGCGCCCATGCAGACGCGGCGGACCACGATCAGCATGTACGCGGCGGTCAGCAGGGTGCCGAACGCGGCGATCGCCATGAAGGTGAGGAAGGCGGGGCGGCTGAGGTCGTCGTGGGGGTCGAAGGCACCGAACAGGGCCAGCATCTCGCCCCAGAACCCGGCCAGGCCCGGCAGGCCTAGGGAGGCGACCGCGGCGAAGGCGAGGAGGCCGCCGAGGCGCGGTGCCTTGCCGTACAGGGCGGCGCCGGTCTCCTCCGCGAGGGCGTCGAGGTCGGTGGTGCCCGTGCGGTCCTTGAGGGCGCCGACCACGAAGAAGAGCAGGCCGGTGATGAGGCCGTGGGCGATGTTGGCGAACAGGGCGCCGTTCACACCGGTCGGGGTCATGGTCGCGATACCGAGCAGGACGAAGCCCATGTGACCGACGGAGGAGTAGGCGATGAGGCGTTTGAGGTCGCCCTTCGCGCCCTTCTTGGCGAGGGCCAGGCAGGCCAGGGAGCCGTAGATGATGCCGACGACGGCGAAGGCGGCGAGGTACGGCGCGA
Organism: Streptomyces sp. WG5; assembly: GCF_049974565.1. Classification (NCBI taxonomy): domain Bacteria; kingdom Bacillati; phylum Actinomycetota; class Actinomycetes; order Kitasatosporales; family Streptomycetaceae; genus Streptomyces; species Streptomyces sp. WG5. The sequence continues at coordinate 54,164 of NZ_JBNGGC010000018.1, forward strand.
ACGTGCGGAAGCCGTCCGGGGCGACCGGGAGGATGATGCGGACGAACCCGTACGTACCCATCTTCAGCAGGACACCGGCCAGCAGGACCGAGCCGACGGTCGGGGCGGCGGTGTGGGCGTCGGGCAGCCAGCTGTGCAGCGGCCACATCGGGGTCTTGACCGCGAGCCCGATTCCGATCGCCAATACGGCGATGACCTGCACGGATGTGGTCAGCGACCGGCCGTTGTCAGTGGCGAGTGCCACCATGTCGAATGTGCCCGCCGTGATTCCGATCAGGAGCAGGCCGAGCAGCATGACGACGGAGCCGAGGAGGGTGTAGAGGATGAACTTCCAGGCCGCCCCGGCCCGTCCCTCGCCGCCCCAGCGGGCGATGAGGAAGTACATCGGGATGAGGACCATCTCGAACGCGAGGAAGAACAGGACCAGGTCGAGGACGGCGAAGGTCGCGAGGGTGCCGGACTCGAGGACGAGCAGCAGCGCGACGAACGCCTTCGGGGACGGGCCCGACGGCAGCTTGAAGTACGAGTAGAGCGCGCAGAGGAAGGTCAGCAGCGCGGTCAGGACCAGCAGGGGGAGGGAGATGCCGTCGATGCCGAGGTGGATGCGCACGTCGAGTGCGGGGATCCAGCTGATGTCCGTGCTGGCCTGCATCTTCGACGGATGGTCGTGGTCGAAGCCGAGCACGAGGACGATCGCGGCGACGAGGACGGCACCGGTCACGGTGACGCCGTGCCGCAGGACGGCCTGGTCGGGTGACTTCCCCTTCAGCCCGGGAGGGGCGGGCAGGAGAGCGGCGGCGGCGCCGATGAGCGGGCCGACGACGACCAATGCCAGAAGGAACTGCATCACGGACTCGTTGATATCGATCACGCCTGCTCACGCTCCCGTGGCGACGAGGACGGCGGCGACCGCGAGGACGACGGTGCCGGCGAGCAGCGCGCTCACATAGGTCTGCACATTGCCGGTCTGGGCACGGCGTACGGCGGTCCCTAGCACGCGCGGCAGCGTGCCCGCCCCTCGTACGTAGGTGTCGACGACCTCTCGGTCGAGGAACCGCACGAGATCCGCGCCGGCCCGGACCGGGCGGACGAAGAGGGTCGTGTACACCGCGTCCAGGTGGAAGCCGACGGCCGCGTGCCGGTGCAGCGGGCCCAGCAGGAGCCGTCCGGGGTCGGAGGGATCGGCGGCGGACGCGATGTCTCCATAGGCCGGCTTGTGGCTGGTGATCGCCTCGGCCTCCACGAGCGCGGCGTCGCCCTCCGGGTGGGCCGCGACCGCGCCCAGCGGGGGGCGGGCCGCGAGCGCCGTGGTGTGGCGCCAGGCGGCGTAGGTGACGATGCCACCGACCAGGGCCACGCCCGTGCCGAGCACGGAGGTGGTGAGCGTCGGGGTGAGGTCGTGGCCGTCGAACCAGTCGGGCAGGAGACGGAAGGCGAGGCCGCCGAGAGCGAGTGACGGGACAGCGAGCAGCCAGAGCACGGCGTTCATGACCACCGGCTGCCGGCCGTGGTCGGGGGCCTCGGCGCCCCGCCCGCGGAAGGCCAGCAGCCACAGGCGCGTCGCGTACGCGGCGGTGAGCAGGGCGGCGGCCAGGCCGGCGAGGAGGACGGTCCAGCCGGCGGCGCCGGGAGCATTCTCGGTGTGACCGGTGGCGACGTGCTCCGCGACGACGAGGACGGACTCCTTGGAGAAGAAGCCGCTGAAGGGCGGGATCGCGGCGAGGGCGAGCAGCGCCACGGTCATCGTCCAGTAGGCGTCCGGGACGCGGTCGCGCAGGCCCCGCATGCGGGACATGGCGGCCAGCGAGTTGGTGCCGGCGGCGTGGATGATCACGCCGGCGGCGAGGAACAGCAGCGCCTTGAAGGCGCCGTGGGTGAGGAGGTGGAAGACGGCGGCCCCGCGGTCGCCGGCGGCGAGGGCGCCGGTCATGTAACCGAGCTGGCCGATCGTCGAGTAGGCGAGGACGCGCTTGATGTCGTCCTGGGCGAGTGCGGCGAGCGCCGAGCCGAGCATGGTGACGGCGGCCATGACGGCGAGGACGACCATCGCGGCCCGTGAGGCCTGGAAGAGCGGAAGGAGCCGGGCGACGAAGTAGACACCGGCGGTGACCATCGTCGCGGCGTGGATGAGCGCGGAGACGGGCGTCGGGCCCGCCATCGCGTCGGGAAGCCAGGTGTGCAGCGGGAACTGCGCCGACTTGCCCGCCACCCCGGCCAGGAGCAGCAGGGCGATCAGCGTCGGGTGGTCGAGCGAGCCGCTCGCGACCGCACCGAGAATCTTGGTGATGCGGAAGGAGCCGGCCTCGGTGGCCAGCGCCAGCAGACCGATCAGGAAGGGGACGTCACCGAGCTTGGTCACCAGGAAGGCCTTGAGGGAGGCGGCACGGGCCTCCGGGGTCTCCCAGTAGTGGCCGACCAGGAAGTACGAGCAGATGCCCATGATCTCCCAGCCGACCAGCAGCACCATCAGGTCGCCGGAGTAGACGACGAGGAACATGGCGGAGGTGAACAGGGAGACGAGAGCGGCGTACGAGGGGTAGCGCGGGTCGTCGCGCAGGTAGCCCGTCGAGTAGATCTGCACGCAGGTGGCGACGCAGCCGACGAGAACGGCGACGAGCGCGGCGAAACCGTCGATGTGCAGGGCGAGTTCGATGGGGACCGAACCGGTGGGCGTCAGCTCGGTGACGGCATCGACAGCCCGGTCACCGCCCTGGCGGGCCGCGACCAGTACGGCGAGTACGAGGGCCGCCAGGGTCGGCAGGACCGCGAGGGGGCGAACGAAGCCGGGCGCCGAGCGGCCCAGGAGGAGACCGGCGGCTGCCCCGAGGAAGGGGAGGACGGGGACGAGTACGGCGAGGGTGGTCGTGGTCACGCGGTGGCCTCAGCCTTCTCGGCAGCCGGCCCGGTCGCGGATGCGCCGGTGCCGGGGTCCTCGCTGTCGGGGCCCTCGGCGGTGTCGCGGAGCTTGTCGATGTCCGAGGTGCCGCGGTTGCGGTGGACGGCGAGCACGATCGCCAGACCGATGCCGATCTCGGCGGCCGCGATGGCGATGGTGAACAGGGTCAGAGCCTGGCCGGAGTGGAGGGTCTCCTCGGCTGCCTTGCTGAGCCAGACGTCGAAGGCGACCAGGTTGAGGTTGACGGCGTTGAGCATCAGCTCGACCGACATCAGTACCAGGATCGCGTTGCGACGGGCGAGGACGCCGTACAGGCCCGTGCAGAACAGGAGGGCGGAGAGAACGGCGGGATAGGCGAGGTGCATCAGCGGACACCGCCCTTGCCGGAACCGTCCGGGTCTGCCGGCCGGTCGGACTCGGTCGTACGGCTGGTGCCGGCTGCGCGGCTGGTGCCGGCTGCACGGCTGGTACCGGTTACGCGGCCGGTACCGGCTGCGCGGTTGGTACCGGCTGCGCGGTTGGTACCGGCTGCACGAGCGTTGTCGGCCGCACGGGCGTTGTCGGCCGCACGGGCAGTGTCGGCCGCCGTGCGGTCCGCCTTCGCCTTGCGGGACAGGACGATCGCGCCGACCAGGGCCGCGAGGAGGAGGACGGAGAGGGCCTCGAAGGGGAGGACCCAGTTCTGGAAGAGGCTCGCCCCGGTCACGGCGGTGGAACCGGCGGCCTGGCCGTCCAGGTCGATCCAGGTGGTGCGGAAGGCGTCGACGACGACCCACACCAGGGCCGCGGCGGCGGCAACGGCCACCGTGAGGGCGGCCCAGCGGTTGCCGGAGTCGGCTTCCGGGGACCGGCCGATGGGGGCCCTGGTAAGCATCAGGCCGAACAGGATGAGGACGACGACTGCACCGACGTAGATGAGGACCTGTACCCATGCGATGAACTCGGCGGTGAGCAGGAGGTACTCGACGGCGAGGCCACCGAGGGCCACCACCAGCCACAGGGCGGCGTGGACGAGCTGCCGGGTGGTGACGGTGACGACGGCGGCGCCGAAGGTGACCAGGCCGACGAGGAGGAAGGCGATCTCGACGCCGGTCGGGGAGAGGAAGCCACGGGATTCCGCGGCCGTGGCCGTGAGGTCCGCGGCAAGGTGGCCGACGGTCGCTGCGAGGGTCATTCCCGGCCCTCCCGGTCCGGCTGGTCCGAGGGGGGCTTCGGCTGGTCCGACAGCGGCCTCGGCTGGTCCGACGTGGGCTTCGGCTGGTCCGTCTGCTGCTTGGAGTCCCCCATCGCACGGGTGGGCTGCTCGGCGGCGCGGGCCTGCTCGTCGGCGTGCGGTTCGGCCGGCCGGGCCGCTTCCTGCTGGGCGGCCAGTTTGTCAGCGGCCTTCCGGGCGGCGGCGAGTTCCTTGGGTTCCTCCGCGCCGGGGTCGAGGGCGGGCGGGGCCGGGACCGTCCACATCCACTCGCGGAGCTTGTCGCGCTCGTGGGTGAGGTCTCGGATGTCGGTCTCGGAGTACTCGAACTCCGGGGACCAGAACAGGGCGTCGAACGGACAGACCTCGATGCAGATACCGCAGTACATGCACAGAGAGAAGTCGATGGCGAAGCGGTCGAGGACGTTGCGGCTGCGGTCGCGTCCGCCGGGGGCCGCCGCCGGGACCGTCTCCTTGTGGGAGTCGATGTAGATGCACCAGTCCGGGCACTCGCGGGCACACAGCATGCAGACCGTGCAGTTCTCCTCGAACAGGCCGATCACACCGCGGGTACGGGGCGGGAGATCGGGCTGGGTCTCCGGGTACTGCTCGGTGACGGTCTTCCTGGTCATCGTGCGGAGGGTGACGGCCAGGCCCTTGGCCAGACCCGAGCCGGGGATGGGGGGCATGGTTACTGGATCACCACCTTGACGATGCCGGTGAGGGCGATCTGGGCGAGGGAGAGGGGAACGAGGAGGGTCCAGGACAGCTTCTGGAGCTGGTCCTCACGCAGGCGCGGGTAGGTCACTCGCAGCCAGATCACGACGAAGGCCAGGACGGCCGTCTTCAGCAGGGTCCAGACCCAGCCGAGGCCGTCGGCTCCCCAGGGGCCGTGCCAGCCGCCCAGGAAGAGGACGGTGGTCAGGCCGCACAGGACGACGATCCCGGCGTACTCGGCGAGGAGGAACAGGGCGAAGCGCAGACCGGTGTACTCGGTGTAGGCACCGAAGATGATCTCGGAGTCGGCGACGGGCATGTCGAACGGGGGCCGTTGCAGTTCGGCCAGCCCGGCGACGAAGAAGACGATCGCGCCAACGATCTGCCAGGGCAGCCACCACCACTCGAAGGCGTCGAGGATGCCGACGAGCGAGACCGTGCCGGCCGCCATCGCCACGGAGGCGGCGGTGAGCAGCATCGGGAGTTCGTACGCGAGGAGCTGGGCGGCGGTGCGCAGGCCGCCGAGGAGGGAGAACTTGTTCGCGGAGGACCAGCCGGCCATGAGCGAGCCGAGAACGCCCACACCCATGACGGCGAGGACGAAGAAGATGCCGGCGTCGAGGACCTGACCGACGGCGCCCTCTCCGGGGCCGATGGGGATGGCCAGGAGAACCAGGAGGTACGGCAGGAGGGCCACGGCGGGGGCCAGCTGGAAGATACGGCGGTCCGCGTCGGCGGGGACCACGTCCTCCTTCTGCGCGAACTTCACCCCGTCCGCGACGAGCTGGGCCCAGCCGTGGAAGCCACCGGCGTGCATCGGGCCCAGGCGGCCCTGCATGTGGGCCATCACCTTGTGCTCGGTCTGGCCGACGATCAGGGGGAAGGTGAGGAAGACGACGAAAACGATCAGGAGGCGCAGGGTGACGTCGAGCGCGTCGTTCACTGCTGGCCTCCTGAGGAGTTCGGGCGGTTCTGGTTCTGGGGCGGGTTGGAGGCGGCCGGGGCATCGGTGTCGTCGGGTGCCTGGGGCTCACCGTTGGGGCCAGGCTCGCCCGACGGCGCCGGCTCGTCCGAAGCCGCGGGCTCATCCGGAGAGGCAGGTTCGCCCGAAGCGTCGGGAGTGCCGGGGGTGCCGGGCTCGGGCCGGGTTTCGGTTGCTTCGCGCGCCTCGGTCCTCGGAGCCGCCTCGGGGCTTGGAGCCGCCTCGGGGCTTGGAGCCGCCGCCTCCGGCCTCGGAACCGGCTTGAGGCTCGGGGCTGCCTCGGCGCCCTGCCCGGCTTCCTGTTCCTGGCCCTGCTCGGGTCCCGGTTCCTGCCCCCGCTCTGCCTCGTCAAAGGCAGGGCGGGCGTGGTGCCACGGGGCGTCTGGGCTGCGGGGTGCGGAGGGGGTCCCCTGCGGGGCCGGTTCCCCGCTGGTCGGGGTCGTGGCTGCGTCGTCCCCGACGGGGATGGGGCCGGAGGCCGTCTCGTCCGCCGCCCCGGTGCCGGAGGCGGAGCGCCGGCTCGCTGAACCCTCCGACGCGCTCCGGGTACGCCGGGAAGCCGCGGCGCCGCCCGATCCGGCCCGCTGCGACGCCGCGCCGTCACCGGCGCTGCGTGCACGTCCAGTCCGCGGGGCAGCCGACCCACCGACGTCCAGCCCAGCCGGGCCCCGTTCTACCGAGCCCTGCCCAGCCGAGCCCTGCCCCGCCGCAGACTCCGCGGCGGGCTCGCCCGTCGGAGCGCCCGCCCGCTGGGAGGCGGAGCCCTCGCTCGCGCTCCGCGCACGCCGGACCGGCCGGGCAGCCGAGGGCTCGGCAGCGGGGGGCGTCTGACTGACGGAGCCCTCCGCCGCCGTGCGGGAACGGCGAGGAGCAGCCGGAGTGTCGGCACCGGATGCCGTCTGGCTGGCGGAGCCTTCGGAGGCCGTGCGGGTCCGACGGGGCGGGCGGTCACCTGCCGCGCGGGCCGGACGCTCCCCCGCCGCACGCCCCGCCCCGCGTGCCGGGCGGCCCGGCGCGGGAGGCAGCTGGCCCTTCAGCGGGCCCCACTCGTTGGGATCGGGGACGCCCGGCGGCAGCATCTGGCGGCGCCTGGGACCGCCGTGATCGGACTCGCCCGGCTCCTTGGCCCCGGGCCAGGCCTTGGCCACGCGGGCGGCGAGAACGAAGTCCTTCCGCAGGGGATGGCCTTCGAACCCCTCCGGCAGGAGCAGGTGGTCCAGCGCGGGGTGGTCCTCGAAGACGACGCCGAACATCTCGTGGGTCTCGCGCTCGTGCCAGGCCGCGCCCGCGTACACAGCGACGGCGGTGGGCAGCACCGGGGACTCGTGCGGAACCGTCGTACGCACCAGCAGTCGGCGCACCGGTCCGAGAGCCACGACATGCGCCGCGACGCGGAACCCCGTGCCCGGTTCGTCGACCGCGCTCAGCCAGTCGAAGTACGTGCAGCTCAGCCGGTCACGGGCGGTCTCCAGGGCGGAGATCCAGGACGCCGGCGGCACGTCCACGGTGAGGACGTCGTAGGTCTCCTCGGCCGTGGCCTCCGTACCGAAGAGTTCCTCGGCGTCGGCGGGCAGCCAGCCGACCGCGGTCATCGCGCCTCCCCCGGGTCCGAGGCCCGGTCCACGGCGGAGTCCGGGGCGGGGGCGGCTTCGGGGGCGGCGGGGGCGGTGTCAGGACTCGGCGGTCGCACGAGGCCGCTCCGCAGTGCGGCCGCCGACGGCCGCGGCGGGCTGCCGTACCGCTCCCCCAGCGACTCCCGCGCGATCTTCTCCTGGAGCTTCAGGATGCCCTGGAGCAACGCCTCGGGGCGCGGTGGGCAGCCGGGAACATAGACGTCGACCGGGATGATCTGGTCCACGCCCTTCGTCACGGAGTAGGAGTCCCAGTAGGGGCCGCCGCAGTTGGAGCAGGCACCGAAGGAGATGACGTACTTCGGTTCGGGCATCTGTTCGTACAGGCGCTTGACGGCCGGCGCCATCTTGTCGGTCACCGTGCCCGAGACCACCATCAGGTCGGCCTGGCGGGGGCCCGGCGCGAACGGGATGACGCCGAGCCGGATGAAGTCGTGGCGGGCCATCGACGCGGCGATGAACTCGATCGCGCAGCAGGCGAGGCCGAAGTTGAAGACCCAGAGGGAGTACCGGCGGCCCCAGTTCAGGACCACCTTCATGGGCTCCGGAGCGAGGCGGGCGAGCGCACCCAGCCTCTTGGGCTCGGGGAGGAGCACGGGTTCGGAGGGATTCACGTCCATGACAGGACGCCCTTCTTGTATGCGTACAACAGCCCTACGGCCAGGAAGCCGAGGAAGATGAACATCTCCACGAGGGTCGTCGCGCCGTAACCGGGGTCGGCGAAGACCGTCGCCCAGGGGAACAGAAAGATCGAGTCGACCGCGAAGATGACGTACAGAAAAGCGTAGACGTAATAGCGGACCTGGGTGTGGGCCCAGCCCTCGCCGACGGGGTCGACACCGCACTCGTACGTCAGCAGCTTCTCGGGCGTCGGGACCACCGGCCGCAGCAGGCGCCCGGCTCCGAAGGCGACGGCGACGAAGAGCACGCCCACGACGGCGAGCAGTCCGACGACCGCATAGGACTGGAAATAGTCGGCGGCCAGCCCGACGGTCGCATCATCGACGGTCGCATCACCCACAGTCGCGTCAGCGACGGTGGTGTCAGCGACGGTCACATGGCCGGCGTTCACATCGCCGACGGTCGGTTCCGGCACCTGCGTCCCTCGCTCCCTGTCCCGAACGCTGCTGTTCGACGATCTGTACGCACGGGAGTCTAGGGCCTGATAAAGAGACGGTAAGCAGCCCGTCGCACCTTGGGACGTGAGGGGTGGGGTTTTCCTCAGTGCGTTCCGGCGGTCCACCTCATGGCGCGACGCCGCTCCGCACGGCACGCTGACTCGTATGACCGAACGTCTCTCGACACCGCCCCCTGCCGGCAACACCGGGGCAGCGCCCGGTGACCGCCTGCCGCCGGCGCGTTTCGCCTACGACTGGCACACCTGGAAGGAGATCTCCCACCTGCTGGCGAATCTCCCGGTGTCGCTGCTCGGATTCACTTACGTCGTGGCGATGCTGGCGGTCGGCGTCGGGTTGACGGTCACGGTGATCGGGTTCCCGCTGCTGGCTGCCGGGCTGCTGGGCGCACGGCAGTTGGGCAAGCTGGAGCGGGCGCGGGCGCGGGCACTGCTCGGGGTGCGGGTGGACGAACCGAGCCGGTTGCCGTGGCGGAAGGGGGACGGGCTCTTCGCACAGTTGTGGATGTCGTTGAAGGACCCGGTGGGCTGGCGCACCGTCCTGTACGACGTCATACGGCTCCCCTGGGGCATCCTCACTTTCGTCATCACGTTGACGTCGCTGTTCGTGCTGTGGCCGGTACTGCCGTTCATCGCTCGGGGCCTGGCCAACGCCGACCGGGCGATGGTGCGCGGACTGCTGTCCCCGTCCGACGAGCTGGAACGGCGGATCGCCGAGCTGGAGTCGGACCGGGGGGTCGTGGTGGACACGGCGGCGGCCGACCTGCGCCGCATCGAACGCGACCTGCACGACGGAGCACAGGCCCGCCTGGTCAACTTGGCCATGGGACTGGGCCTGGCCAAGGAGAAGCTCCTGGAGGACCCCGACGCGGCGGCGGCCATGGTCGACGAGGCGCACGGCGAGGTGAAGCTGGCCCTGCAGGAGTTGCGGGACCTGGCCCGGGGCATCCACCCCGCCGTCCTGACCGACCGCGGCCTGGACGCGGCGCTCTCCTCGGTCGCCTCCCGCTGCACCGTACCGGTCAAGGTGACCGTCGACCTGGCGGAGCGCCCCGCGGCGGCCATCGAGGGCATCGCCTACTTCACCGTCTCCGAACTGCTGCAGAACATCAGCAAGCACAGCGGGGCGCATTCCGCGTCCGTGGAGGTGTGGCGGTCGTCCGACCGACTGCTCATACAGGTGGGGGACGACGGCCGCGGAGGCGCACGCCTCGACGGCGGTACGGGGATGAAGGGCCTCGCCGAACGGCTGACAGCCGTTGACGGCCTCTTCGTCGTCGACTCGCCCGAGGGCGGCCCGACAGCAGTCACGGCCGAACTGCCGTGGCGCGACCGCGAGGAGGCCCGGGACACCTCCCGCGCCTCCACCACGAGGTAACGGACCACGAGACAGCTGAGCGTGCCGCCCACCCCGACACCCGGCGCGGGGGCGGCTCGGGCACCGTCGGGACCGACGGGACAGCTCGGACACCACCGAGCGATGGCGAGACGTCAGCGGCACACCACGGGCACGCCGGCACACCCCGCTCCATCCCCAGCCCCAATCCCAACCCCAGCCCCAACTCCAACTCCAACCCCAGCTGTATCCCCGCCCCATCCGTATCTTCGGGCCCCATCCGCATTTCCCCAGCCCCGTCCCTGTCCCCACCCAACCCATCGGCATCCCCACCCCCGTGCCCAGACCCTCTTTTCGCCGCCCCTCGGGGGTGGGGAAGACCCCAGCCCCGAGGGGGTGGGGAAAACCCCCCTCTTGAGACGCCGACGAGCTCCATGGCCCGTGAGCGGGCGGTCGAGGAGGGTGGAGTTACGACAGCACAGCCGTAGGACGAGGAGAAGGACGGCACCGATGGCCACGGAATACGGACAGAGTTACGGGTTCGGGAGCGGGCCCGACTCCCTTGGAGGCACCGGTGCGAGGCGCCACCGGCTGCCGGCAGGGCTGCGGGCACCGTTCGAGGCACGCAGTTGGCGGGAATTCGGCTACGTGCTGCTGAGCCTGCCGATCGGCATCCTGCTCTTCACGTACGCCGTCACGATGATTTCGCTGGGGGCGGGCCTGCTGGTGACGTTCCTGGGCGTCCCGGTGCTGGCGGCGGCCCTCGCCGGATGCCGTGCCCTCGGCGCGATGGAACGGGCGCGGGCCCGCGCCCTGCTGGGTCTCGAGGTGTCCGACCCGGAGCCGCTGCGAATGAAGAAGCAGGGCGCGATGGGCTGGATGGGAGCCGTACTCAAGAGCGGCACCTCCTGGCGGAGCGTGCTGTACGCGATGTTGCAGTTCCCGTGGTCGGTGTTCTCGTTCGTCGTCGCCGTCAACGTCTGGGCTTTCGGCTGGGCGATGCTGACATACCCGCTGTGGTTCTGGGTGTTCCCGATGTACGTCGGTCAGGACGGGCTCCAGCTGTACGGCGACCAGACGCACCGGATCTACTTGGACAACCCCTTCGAGATCACCATGACCGCGATGGTCGGCCTGCTGTTCACGCTGGCGACGCCGTGGATCGTCCGGGCACTGACGACGGTGGACCGGTTGATGGTGCACGGGCTGCTCGGGCCGTCGTGGCTGGCGACGCGGGTGGTGGAGCTGGAATCGGGCCGGGGGGTCGTGGTGGACACGGCGGCGGCCGACCTGCGCCGCATCGAACGCGACCTGCACGACGGAGCACAGGCCCGCCTGGTCAACCTGGCCATGGATCTGGGTCTGGCCAAGGAGAAGCTGAGGGAGGACCCGCAGGCGGCGGCGGTCATGGTGGACGAGGCGCACGGCGAGGTGAAGACGGCGCTCCAGGAACTGCGGGACCTGGCCCGCGGCATCCACCCCGCCGTCCTGACCGACCGCGGCCTGGACGCGGCGCTCTCCTCGGTCGCCTCCCGCTGCACCGTGCCGGTGCGGGTTGAGGTCGACCTGGAGGAGCGGCCGGCGTCGGCGATCGAGGGCATCGCGTACTTCACGGTGTCGGAGCTGCTGCAGAACATCAGCAAGCACGCGCGGGCCACGTCGGCCGCCGTGGAGGTCTGGCGGGTGGAGAACCGGCTGATGCTCCAGGTCGTGGACAACGGCGTGGGCGGAGCGGCCGTGGGAGCCGGGTCGGGGCTGGCCGGACTGGCGGAACGGCTCGACGCGGTGGACGGCATCCTCGTCGTGGACTCGCCGGCCGGCGGACCGACGCGGGTGACGGCGGAGCTGCCGTGGCGGAACGATCCGGTGGCCGGGTGAGCCGCCACGGCACGCACCGCTGACACCCCCACGGCCGCCCCGCACGCTCCACGCCACGCCACGACCGCCAGGTCGCGACCGCCAGGTCACGACCGCCACGTCGCGCTGTCACGTCGTGGCACGCCATGGCGGCGTGGCACGTCGTCTCGTCGTGTCGCGCCGTGTCGCGCCGTGTCGCGCCGTGTCGCGCCGTGTCGCGCCGTAGGCCGGTAGTGCCGGCCCCTCTCCCCGAAACCCCGACGGCGTGATCGGAAACCGGCCATCGAGCAGCCGGACCCGGACTGACGCATCGCTCTTCCCGTTGCCCGAACCCATCCGGCCCCCGATGGTGGAATGCTGGACCTGTCGCACAGACGGTTCGTGGACGCGGCGCGGGCCGCGCGAGCCACGCGACGACAGGCTGTGGGGGGCCGAAGATCGTGGAGGACAGAGTGCGGGTGGTCATCGCCGAGGATTCAGTGCTGCTCAGAGAGGGGCTGACCCGGTTGCTGACCGACCGCGGGCACAACGTCGTCGCGGGTGTCGGTGACGGTGAGGCACTGATCAAGACCATCACCGAGCTGAACTCGCAGGGCGAGCTTCCGGACGTCGTGGTGGCGGACGTACGGATGCCGCCGACACACACCGACGAGGGTGTGCGCGCCTCGGTGCAGCTGCGCAAGGCACACCCCGGTCTCGGGGTACTGGTGCTGTCGCAGTACGTGGAGGAACGCTACGCCACGGAACTGCTGGCCGGTTCGAGTCGCGGCGTCGGCTACCTGCTCAAGGACCGGGTGGCCGAGGTGCGGGAGTTCGTGGACGCGGTGGTGCGCGTGGCGCAGGGCGGTACGGCCCTGGATCCGGAGGTGGTCGCGCAGTTGCTCGGGCGCAGCCGCAAGCAGGACGTCCTCGCGGGGCTGACCCCGCGGGAGCGGGAGGTTCTGGGCCTCATGGCCGAGGGCCGGACCAACTCGGCGATCGCCCGGCAGCTCGTGGTGAGCGACGGGGCCGTCGAGAAGCACGTCAGCAACATCTTCATGAAGCTGGGTCTGTCCCCGAGCGACGGTGATCACCGTCGGGTGCTGGCCGTACTCACGTATCTCAATTCCTGACATCAGCAGCCCACATCTCGGAAAGCAGCCGTCGGTCCCGGCGGACCGGCTGCCTGTCCGAGCGCACGAGGAGCCGAAGTACGAGCAGGGTGCGTCTGCACGGAAGTCACGAGGGTCGGAGGGCTGGGAAACCATGGAATGCCAGGGCGGCGGGCCATCGGGAAGTCGTGTCCATCATGCGAATGTCCACCGGAAGTCAACCTCTGCGGACGTAGGGTTGATGCTGGGACGGTCGGTGGGAGACCGGTCCCCTGACAGCCGCCTCGAGGGAGGTCCAGTTCAGTGACCAGCCAGGTCAGCAGCCCAGCGGAGCAGGCCGACGGAACCGTCGTGGGAGAGCAGCGCAAACCGGTCGGGGCGAAGGCAGTCCGCCGGCTGGACCGGGTGATCATCCGGTTCGCGGGGGACTCGGGCGACGGGATGCAGCTCACCGGCGACCGTTTCACCTCGGAGACCGCGTCGTTCGGCAACGACCTGTCGACGCTGCCGAACTTCCCCGCCGAGATCCGGGCACCCGCCGGCACCCTGCCGGGTGTCTCATCGTTCCAGTTGCACTTCGCCGACCACGACATCCTCACCCCGGGTGACGCGCCCAACGTGCTGGTCGCCATGAACCCGGCCGCGCTGAAGGCGAACATCGCCGACCTGCCGCGAGGTGCGGAGATCATCGTCAACACGGACGAGTTCACCAAGCGGGCGATGCAGAAGGTCGGTTACGACTCGTCGCCGCTGGAGGACGGTTCGCTCGACGGCTACCACCTGCATCCGGTGCCGCTGACCACTCTGACCGTCGAGGCCCTCAAGGAGTTCGACCTCACCCGCAAGGAGGCCGAGCGCAGCAAGAACATGTTCGCGCTCGGGCTGCTGAGCTGGATGTACCACCGGCCCACCGAGGGCACGGAGAAGTTCCTGAAGGCCAAGTTCGCGAAGAAGCCCGACATCGCCGCGGCGAACATCGCCGCGTACCGGGCGGGCTGGAACTTCGGTGAGACCACGGAGGACTTCGCGGTCTCCTACGAGGTGGCTCCGGCGTCCACGGCTTTCCCGCCGGGCGTGTACCGCAACATCTCCGGGAACCTGGCCCTGGCCTACGGCCTGATCGCCGCCTCCCACCAGGCCGACCTGCCCCTCTTCCTCGGCTCCTACCCCATCACCCCGGCGTCGGACATCCTGCACGAGCTGAGCCGGCACAAGAACTTCGGCGTGCGGACCTTCCAGGCCGAGGACGAGATCGCCGGTATCGGTGCCGCGCTGGGGGCCGCCTTCGGCGGATCACTCGCCGTCACCACCACCAGCGGCCCCGGTGTGGCACTGAAGTCCGAAACGATCGGGCTCGCGGTCTCGCTGGAGCTGCCGCTGCTGGTCGTGGACATCCAGCGCGGCGGCCCCTCGACCGGCCTGCCCACCAAGACCGAGCAGGCCGACCTGCTGCAGGCGATGTACGGGCGCAACGGTGAGGCGCCGGTCCCCGTCGTCGCCCCGCGCACCCCGGCCGACTGCTTCGACGCCGCGCTGGAGGCCGCGCGGATCGCGCTGACCTACCGCACCCCGGTCTTCCTCCTCTCGGACGGCTACCTGGCCAACGGCAGCGAGCCGTGGCGGATCCCGGAGCCGGACGAGCTGCCGGACCTCGCGGTGCAGTTCGCCCAGGGCCCGAACCACACCCTGGACGACGGCACGGAGGTGTTCTGGCCGTACAAGCGCGACCCGCACACCCTCGCCCGCCCCTGGGCCGTGCCGGGCACCCCCGGGCTGGAGCACCGGATCGGCGGCATCGAGAAGCAGGACGGCACCGGGAACATCTCGTACGACCCGGCCAACCACGACTTCATGGTCCGCACCCGCCAGGCCAAGATCGACGGCATCGACGTCCCGGACCTCGTGGTCGACGACCCGGACGGGGCGAGGACCCTGGTCCTGGGCTGGGGTTCGACGTACGGGCCCATCACCGCCGCCGTGCGCCGGCTGCGCGGCGCGGGGGAGGCGATCGCGCAGGCGCACCTGCGTCATCTCAACCCCTTCCCGCACAACCTCGGCGCGGTGTTGAAGGCGTACGACAAGGTCGTGATCCCCGAGATGAACCTCGGCCAGCTCGCCACCCTCGTCCGGGCCGAGTACCTGGTCGACGCCACGTCGTACAACCAGGTCAACGGCATGCCGTTCAAGGCGGAGCAGCTCGCCACGGTCCTGAAGGAGGCCATCCATGGCTGAGACGTCCACGGAAGGTACGGGCACGATCGAGGCGCTTTCCCTCGTCCCCAGGGCAGAGGGCAAGCAGTCCATGAAGGACTTCAAGTCCGATCAGGAAGTCCGCTGGTGCCCCGGCTGCGGCGACTACGCCATCCTCGCCGCCGTACAGGGCTTCATGCCCCAGCTCGGCCTGGCGAAGGAGAACATCGTCTTCGTCTCCGGCATCGGCTGCTCCTCACGGTTCCCGTACTACATGAACACGTACGGGATGCACTCCATCCACGGCCGGGCCCCCGCCATCGCCACCGGACTGGCGACATCCCGCCGCGACCTGTCCGTCTGGGTCGTCACCGGAGACGGCGACGCCCTCTCCATCGGCGGGAACCACCTGATCCACGCCCTGCGCCGCAACGTCAACCTCAAGATCCTGCTGTTCAACAACCGGATCTACGGCCTGACCAAGGGCCAGTACTCCCCCACCTCCGAAGTCGGCAAGATCACCAAGTCGACCCCGATGGGCTCCCTGGACGCGCCCTTCAACCCGGTCTCCCTGGCCATCGGCGCGGAAGCCTCCTTCGTCGCCCGCACCGTCGACTCCGACCGCAAACACCTCACCGAGGTCCTGCGCCAGGCCGCGGAGCACCCCGGCACCGCCCTGATCGAGATCTACCAGAACTGCAACATCTTCAACGACGGTGCCTTCGAAGCCCTCAAGGACAAGCAGCAGGCCGAGGAAGCCGTGATCCGCCTGGAACACGGGCAGCCCATCCGCTTCGGCACCGGCGGGGGGAAGGGCGTCGTCCGCGACCCGGCCACCGGCGACCTGAAGGTCGTCACCGTCACCGCCGACAACGAAGCCGACGTCCTGGTCCACGACGCCCACGCCGTCTCCCCCACCACCGCCTTCGCCCTTTCCCGCCTCGCGGACCCCGACACCCTGCACCACACCCCCATCGGCGTGCTGCGTTCCGTCGACCGGCCCGTGTACGACGCCCAGATGTCCGACCAGCTCGACCAGGCCATCGAGCGGGACGGCAAGGGTGACCTCGCCGCCCTGCTGGCGGGCGGCGACACCTGGACAGTCGTCGGCTGAGACCGGCGGCGGTTCCCCCAGGGAAGAGGCCCGGACGTTTCCGTCCGGGCCTCTTCCCATGCCATCGGCGCTCCATCGCGCGGCTCCACGTCCCCACGGACTTACGCACACGTAAGTAACTTACTTTGAAGTGGGCGCTTTCCAAAAGAAAGCGCCGCTTTTAAGGTGGGTGTCATCGACCCCCCACACACAAGGAGTACGGAAGCCATGAGCATCGTCGTCACCGGAGCCACCGGACACCTCGGACGCCACGTCGTGCGGCACCTGCTGGAGAAGGTGCCGGCCGACCAGGTCACCGCGGTCGTCCGCGACCGCGAGAAGGCCGCCGAGCTCGCCGACCGTGGAGTACGGCTCGCGGTCGCCGACTACAACGCCCCCGAGACCTTCGACAACCTGTTCACCGCCGGCGACCGGGTGCTGCTGATCTCCGGCAACGAGTTCGACAAGGGCCGCGTCCAGCAGCACACGGTCGTGATCGACGCGGCCAGGAAGGCCGGTGTCGCCCTGCTCGCCTACACCAGCGCCCCCGGCAGCCTCACCGCCGCGCTCGCCGACGACCATCGCGCGACGGAGAAGGCGCTGGTCGACTCGGGCGTGCCGTACGTGCTGCTGCGCAACGGCTGGTACCACGAGAACTACACCGAGCAGCTCGCCCCCGTCCTGGAGCACGGCACCGTCGTGCAGGCAGCCGGTGAGGGCCGGCTCTCCTCCGCCTCCCGCGCCGACTACGCGGCCGCCGCCGTCGCCGTACTGACCGGGGACGGCCATGAGAACAGGTCGTACGAGCTGGGCGGCGACGAGGCCTGGAGCTTCGCCGAGTACGCGGCCGAGCTGAGCCGGCAGACCGGCAAGGAGATCGTCTACAGCCCCGTATCCACCGAGGCGTACACCGGCATCCTCACCGGTGCCGGGCTGCCGGGGCCACTGGCCTCCGTCCTCGCGGGCGTGGACGCCGCCATCGAGAGGGGCGAGCTGGTCGTCTCCACCGGTGACCTGTCCCGGCTGACCGGACGCCCGACCACGCCGCTCGCCGAGGCCGTCGCCGCCGCGTTGAAGGACTGACCTGCACGCAGAGCCAGACCTCCACG
This sequence comes from Streptomyces sp. WG5, assembly GCF_049974565.1. Taxonomy (NCBI): domain Bacteria; kingdom Bacillati; phylum Actinomycetota; class Actinomycetes; order Kitasatosporales; family Streptomycetaceae; genus Streptomyces; species Streptomyces sp. WG5. Next base: position 71,393 of record NZ_JBNGGC010000018.1, read on the forward strand.
CAACCACGCGGGGCCGGCTCTGCCGCGGCCCCCACCCCGCACCACCGCAACACCCGGGCCCGAACCCCCGCATCCGCCCGCCTGTCATGACCGTATGCCGATACGGGCATGACAGGCGGGCGGGTGCGGCGTTACCTTCTCCTTGCATGCGTCTTCCCGGCATGCCGTACGCGAGAAGGAGGTGCCCGTGGCCGGGTCTTCGAGGAGTGAGCAGCGCATAGGCCTGGTGAACGGCTTCGCGGCATACGGGATGTGGGGGCTCGTTCCACTGTTCTGGCCGCTGCTCAAGCCTGCCGGAGCCGGGGAGATCCTCGCCCACCGGATGGCGTGGTCCCTGGCCTTCGTCGCCGTCGCCCTGCTCGTCGTACGACGCTGGGCCTGGGCCGGCGAGCTGCTGCGACAGCCGCGCAGGCTCGGTCTGGTCACCGTGGCCGCCGCCGTCATCACCGTCAACTGGGGCGTCTACATCTGGGCTGTGAACAGCGGCCATGTCGTCGAGGCCTCGCTCGGGTACTTCATCAACCCGCTGGTCACCATCGCGATGGGCGTGCTGCTCCTGAAGGAGCGGCTGCGGCCCGCGCAGTGGGCGGCTGTCGGGACCGGCTTCGCGGCCGTGCTCGTCCTCGCCGTCGCCTACGGCCAGCCCCCGTGGATCTCCCTCTGCCTGGCCTTCTCCTTCGCCACGTACGGCCTCGTGAAGAAGAAGGTCAACCTCGGCGGCGTCGAGTCGCTGGCCGCCGAGACGGCCATCCAGTTCCTGCCCGCGCTCGGCTACCTGCTGTGGCTCGGCGCCCAGGGCGACTCCACCTTCACCACCGAGGGCGCGGGGCACGCGGCGCTGCTCGCCGCGACCGGCCTGGTCACCGCCGTCCCCCTGGTCTGCTTCGGCGCTGCGGCGATCCGCGTGCCGCTGTCGACGCTGGGACTGCTGCAGTACCTCGCCCCGGTCTTCCAGTTCCTGCTCGGCGTCCTCTATTTCGGCGAGGCCATGCCGCCCGAGCGCTGGGCCGGCTTCGGGCTGGTGTGGCTGGCGCTCACCCTGCTCACCTGGGACGCCCTGCGCACCGCCCACCGGACCGCCCGGACGCTCAGGGCACAGCTCGACCGAACGGGCGACGGCGTACCCCCGGTCAAGGAAAGCACCGTACAGGCGCCGCGGGTCGTGGCCTCCGGCGTACCGGCGCCCGGCACCTCGGGGTCCGAACAGCTGGACACCCCGGCGGGGAAGCCGTAACCCTCCGGCCTCCCCGTCCGGTTCCCCGCCCACTCCGCTCTCCGCTCCGTCTTCGCTCCCCGTTTCCTCAGCCCTTCCCGGGCTCCCGCCGCGCGCGGTGCGCCCGGGCCTTCTCCCTGTTGCCGCAGTGCTCCATCGCGCACCAGCGGCGGCGCCCCGGACGCGAGGTGTCGACGAAGAGCAGGTAGCAGTCGTGCGCACCGCACTCGCGGATGCGGTCGGCGTACGGGCCGGTGAACAGCTCGATCGCGTCACGCGCGACCGTCGACAGCAGGCGGGCACCCGTGGCACCCGGGGCCCAGCCACGGGTGCCGTCCGCCTCCATACGGGTGACGAGCGGAGGGCCGGCCGCGGCGGCGTTGACGGCGTCGAGGTGACCGGGCCGGAGCGGACGTCCATGGGCGCGGTCCGCGGTGAGCACGAAGAGGGCGTCCCGCAGGACCCGGGCCCGCTCCACGTCGGTCCCGTCCACCGCCAGGTCCAGTCCGTCCGGCAGTCGGCTGCGGTCGGCCCAGGCCGCCAGGTCTGCGGGCTCGTGCAGCACCTCCCAGCGCGCGAAAGCGCCCGGCCCACCCGTCGTCAGCAGTTCGAGGCAGAGCGCACCCGGGTCGAAACGGTACGGCTTGCCCTCGTGCGACAGCAGCGTCATACCAGGAGCAACGGGACTGCCAGGAGTACCGGAGTCGCCAGGGCCACCCGGGGACGGTTTCGGCGATTCCGCTGACCGCTCACTCATGTAACCAGTATAACTGGTTACATGACATCGACCCCGGGCACGCCTCCCGCTCCACTGCATTTCAAGATCGTCGTCGACGCGGCCGCCCCGCACGCACAGGCGGACTTCTGGGCCGCGGCCCTCCACTACGAGGTGGAGGACAACAGCGCGCTCATCGAGAAGCTGCTGGGCTTCGGGGCCGTACCGGCCGAGCTGACCGTCGAGTCCCACGGACGCCGCGCCTGGCGGGACCTCGCCGCCGTGCGGCACCCGGACGACCCCTACCAGGAGGAGAGCGGCACCGGACTGGGGCGGCGACTGCTGTTCCAGCGCGTACCGGAGGGCAAGACCGGCAAGAACCGGATCCACCTCGACCTGCACCCGGGCGAGGGATCGCGCGAGGAGGAGGTCGCCCGGCTCGAGGCGCTGGGAGCGAGCGTTCTGCGGCAGGTGAAGGAGCCGGGCGGGGAGTGGGTGGTGATGGCGGACCCGGAAGGGAACGAGTTCTGCGTCCACTGAGAAACGATCACGGGCGCGGACGACTGGACAGTGTCTCCTCCGGCCCGGGCATCAACGACAACGGCTCCGGCTCGGCGGCCGTCCTGGAGACCGCGCTCACCGTGGCCCGGTCCGGTCACCAGCCCGCCAAGCACCTGCGTTTCGCCTGGTGGGGAGCGGAGGAACTGGGACTGGTCGGGTCGCGCCACTACGTCAACAGCCTCGGTTCCGCGGGCCGCGCGAAGATCAGCGGCTATCTGAACTTCGACATGATCGGCTCCCCCAACCCCGGCTACTTCGTCTACGACGACGATCCCACGATCGAGAAGACCTTCAAGGACTACTTCACCGGCCTCGGCATCTCCACGGAGATCGAGACCGAGGGCGACGGCCGCTCCGACCACGCACCCTTCAAGAGTGCGGGGGTGCCCGTCGGCGGCCTCTTCAGCGGCGCCGGCTACCGCAAGACGTCCGCGCAGGCGGCCACATGGGGCGGCACAGCGGGCCTGCCGTTCGACCGCTGCTACCACTCGTCCTGCGACACCACCGCCAACATCGACGACACGGCACTGAACCGCAACAGCGATGCCATCGCGTACGCGATGTGGGAACTGTCCCAATAGGGCATACGTCCCGCGGCGGTCCATCCGGCCCGGGGCTGCCGAACGGCCGGTCGACGAACCAGTCAGCCTGCCGGTCGACGAAGCCCCGGCCGGTCGACGAAGCCAATCAGCCGGCCGGTCGGTCTGCGCGGCCGGCGGGCCGGACGGTCAGCCGGTCTGCGTGCGGACGCGTCCGGCGAGGCGGCCCATCCGGGTGCGGGCGGACTCCAGCCGATCTGCGTCCTCGGCGGCCGGGCCCTCTTCGGCGGCGAGTTCGCTCCACAGGCCGACCAGGTCGTGCCCCATCTCCAGCCCTCGCGCCGCGTCCCGTACGGCGCGCCAGGCGGTGGCCGCGCTCTGGACGTTGCCGTAGGCGGCCTCCTGGTCGCCTGCGCGGCGGTGCGTCCGGGCCAGGTCCAGGGAGAGACGGAAGGCTCGGTCCGGGTCGCCCGACAAGTACGCGATGTACGCGCTGAGTTCTCGGAGCCGGAGCACTTCCGGGTGCTCCGGCCCCAGCGCTTCCGACGCCTCCGTCACGGCTTGTTCGGCCAGCTGGGCCGCCACCTCCGTACGCCCCTCCCTGACGGCCTCGTTGATCCGGCCCGTCGGCTCCGCGAGGAGCGCGGGCGTGGTGGCGTCACCGGGCGCGGTGAGCGGCCCGTCCCCGAGCACGGCCTCGGCCACGGCGTCGAAGCCGCGGGCGGGGGTGGGGGTGGGCTTGTGGTCGGGGACGAGGTCGGCAACCGGTTCAGGGACGAGGGCAGGCCTTGGGGCGGTGAGCCGCTCCGGCGCGGCGGCCGTCCGGGGCCGGGCGACGGACTGAGGCCCGGGCAGGGACTGGGGCCCGGGCAGGGACTGGGGCCCGGGCAGGGACTGGAGCCCGGGCAGGGACTGGAGCCCGGGAACGAACTGAGGCCCACGGAGCGACTCACGCCCACTGACCGGCCCGGGCGCACGGACCGGCTCAGGCGCGGGGACCGGCTCAGGCGCGGGGGTCGACTCAGACACACGGACCGGCTCGGACGCAGGGGTCGGCTCAGAAACGGGTGCCGGCTCGGACGCGGGTGCCGGCTCGGACGCGGGTGCCGGCTCGGACGCGGGTGCCGGCTCGGACGCGGGTGCCGGCCGGCGCCCGACGGCAGACCCGGGCTCGGCGACCCGCCCGGTCGCCGTCTGCGGTCCCGCACCTTCGGGAGTGTCGGTCGCGGGGGCACCGTCCATCCGGGGCGGCGGCCCGAACTCTCGCGTCGGCGGTGCCACCGTCCCGGGCGCCGCCGCGCTCCCGGCCGGTTCCGGCAGAGCCCGCAGCGTGAACGTCGGTGCGGATTCGCCCGCCGGCGTCCGCTGCGGCTCGGGCACCGCCGGCGGACGGAACGCAGGGGCGCCGTCCCTCACCGGCTCCACCGGCCGGAGGGCGTACGGGGACTCGTCCCGTCGTACCGCCGGCTCCTCGGGAGCCGTCGGCACCGGTTCCGCGGCGAGGTGGCTGGATCCGTCGGGGTCGACCCGGAGCGGGACTGCATAGCCGATGCGCTCGTCGTGGATCGTGGCGAGGACGGGAAGGCCGGCGGCGACGGCGAGGCGGTGGAGGCGGTTCAGGACCGCGTTCTGGATCTCCTCGCCGGGGGCCGCGACGACCAGCGCCCCGTCGACCGACGCGCTGCGTGCGCCGGGGCCGGCCTCCGGCACGCGGACGTCGATCGGCGTCGCCGCCGCAGGGGCGGGTGAGCGCCCCGCACCCTCGTGGACCCGCTGCTTGTCGCGGCCGAGTCGAGACATCGTTCCCCCACTCATCGGCGGCTTCCGTCGGCGGCCTGTTCGCCTGCCGTCCAGAGCCTGTCATGCCTGTCGTGCCTACCTGTCATACACCTACCGTCGAGTCTCGCCGCTCGCTCGCGATTCTCACGTCACCGGGCTGTCACAGGCTCGTTCCAGGAGGTCACGCCCGTATCGGGAGGTCGACGCGGGCCGGCCGCGCGGGGGATCTCGGGCGGGGTGCTCCGAGCCGGCCCGAAGGAGAGACAGAAGTGCATGCACATGCATATGATGCATGTGCTGGTATCCGCGCACGCCGATGACTCCGGGGGACCTCATGACCCGCCGTTTCCTCTTCCTGCTGGGCAGCAGCCGTCCCGAAGGCAACACCGAACTGCTCGCCCGCCGCGCCGCCGAACAGCTTCCCGCGCACGTCGAGCAGCGCTGGATCGCCCTGGCCGAGCATCCGTTGCCCGAGTTCGAGGATCTGCGGCACGACAGCGACCACGTGCGCCCCACGGACGGCACCGCGGGCCTGCTGCTCGATGCCACCCTCACCGCCACGGACATCGTGATCGCATCGCCGCTGTACTGGTACTCGCTGTCCGCGCCGGTCAAGCGCTACCTCGACCACTGGTCCGGCTGGCTGCGCACCCCCGGCCTCGACTTCAAGGCGACCCTGGCCGGCCGCACCCTGTGGGGCGTGACCGCGCTCGCACACCAGGAGCAGGAGGTCGCCGACCCGCTGATCGGCAGCCTGCACAACTCGGCGGCCTACATGGGGATGCGCTTCGGCGGCGTGCTGCTCGGCAACGGCAGCAGGCCCGGTGACGTCCTGAAGGACACCGAGGCACTGGCCCGCGCGAAGACCTTCTTCGCGCAGGAGGCGCCGCTCGCCCGTTTCCCGTACGAGCGGGCGGCGGACACCGCTCCTACGAGGTGATGTCCTTGGCCGTGAACCGAGCCCAGGCTGCCGAGCCGAACACCGCCGCGTAGAGGGCCTGGAGGCCGAGGTTCTTCACCAGGTCGTCCCAGTAGACCGGCTCGCGCATCAGGTCTGCGAAGGACAGCCAGTGGTGCGAGAAGAAGTACGGGTGGAGCGCGTCGAGCTGCGGGATCTGGTCGAGGATCTGGATGGTGATCAGCAGCCCGACCGTGGTCGCCATCGCCGCGATGCCGCTGCTCGTCAGGGTCGAGACGAACAGACCGAGGGCCGCGACGCCGACGAGTGAGGCGGCCACGACCAGGGCGATCAGCAGCGCGCGCCCCAGGCCCTCCAGGTAGGTGATGCGGGTGCCGGAGATGGTGGTCAGATCACCGACCGGGAACAGCAGCGCCCCGACCGCGAGCGCCGAGACCGCGACCACCAGCGTGGCGGCGACGCAGAAGGCGATCACCGTGGCGTACTTGGCGAGCAGCAGCCGGGTGCGGCCGGCCGGGGCGACCAGGAGGTAGCGGAGCGTGCCCGCGCTCGCCTCGCCCGCGATCGCGTCGCCCGCGACGACGCCGACGGCCATCGGCAGGAAGAACGGGAGGGTAGCGGCGAGCGCGGTGAAGACCAGGAACAGACCGTTGTTGCTGATCTGCGAGATGAACGCCGGTCCCGCGCCACCACCGCCACCACCACCGCCACCGCCGAACGACGCCCCGTCGCTCGTCTCGATCTTCACGGCGATCCCCACCAGGACCGGCACGGCGGCCAGCACGCCCAGCAGGGCGAGGGTGCGCCAGCGCCGGAAGGTGATCAGCACTTCGCTGCGCAGCAGTCCCAAGGACCACAGCGGACTCGGGCCACGCACCGCCCGCGCCACCTCGGTCTGTGACACCTCGGCCTGCGCCACCTCGCTCTGTGACACCTCAGCCCGCGACATCGAAGCCCTCTCCGGTCAGCGCCACGAACGCGTCCTCCAAGGAGGCCCGTTCCACTGCGAGGCCCCGGACCCTGACACCGGCCGTGACCAGCGCGGCGTTCAGGTCGGCGAGGTCACGGTCGGGTGGCTCCGCCGTCACCCGGTCCTCGGCGACGACCACGTCCCCGGCCCCCTGTTCCTTCATCACCCGGGCGGCCTCCCCCGTGTCCGGCGTCGTCACCACGAGCCGGCGGCGCGCCCCGGCCGCCAGGTCGGCGACCGGGCCCTGGGTGAGCAGCCGCCCCCGGGCCATCACGGCGGCGTGCGTGCACACCTGCTCGATCTCGTCCAGCAGGTGGGAGGAGAGGAAGACAGTGGTTCCGTCGGAGGCCAGTTCGCGCACGAGCGCGCGGATCTCGCGCATGCCCTGGGGGTCGAGCCCGTTGGTCGGCTCGTCCAGGACCAGGAGGCGGCGCGGCTGGAGCAGTGCCGCGGCGAGCCCGAGGCGCTGCTTCATGCCGAGCGAATACGCTTTCGCCTTCTTGCCGGCGGCGGCCGCGAGGCCCACCCGGTCCAGCGCCGCCGCGACGCGCTCGCGCCGGGTGCGCGGGTCGGCGGTCGGGTCCGCCGCGTCGTAGCGCACCAGGTTGTCGCGTCCGGAGAGGAAGCCGTACAGGGCCGGGCCCTCGATGAGGGCACCGACCCGGGGCAGTACGGCGCGGGCGGCACCCGGCATGGTCCGGCCCAGCACCCGGGCGGTGCCCGAGGTCGGTTCGATCAGACCCATCAGCATGCGGATGGTGGTGGTCTTGCCGGAGCCGTTGGGGCCGAGGAAGCCGAAGACGCTGCCCGCCGGGACGGTCAGGTCCAGACCGTCGACGGCGAGCTGGCCGCCGCGGTAGCGCTTGGTCAGCGCACGGGTGGCGATGACGGCGTCGTCCGTGCCGCTCTCCTGGCCCGGGCCCACCGGTTCCGTGGCGGACGGTTCGGCCATCGGCTCCCTCACTTCGTGATCGCTCCTACGCGCTGACGCCCCGGGTGCCCGGCACCCCCGATGCCGGGCACCCGATGCCCGGCGCCCGGGGCTCTTGCCGCCGACGCTTACTGGGCCGCGTCGGCCGCCTTGACCAGCGCGTCCTTGGTGACGGCACCCGCGTAGACCTTGCCGTCGTCCGTGATCAGGGCGTTGACCAGGCGGGTCTTGAAGACGGTACCGGAGCCGAAGTCGCCCTTGACCTGGTCGCCGAAGGAGCCGAGGAAGCCACCGAGGTCGCCGCCCGCGGAGGCCGTGGGCAGGCCCTGACCGCCGGTGTCGAAGGTGGCGATCGCGTTCCAGCCCTCGCCGATGACCTCCGGACCGCCCTGCTCCTTCAGGCCGTCCATCTCCTCGCCGAGGTCACCCCCGGCCCGCCCGCGCTCCGGCGCCTCGGCCACCTCGTCAGCCTCGGTGACCTTCGCACCCTTGGGCGGGGTGAAGTCGAACGTCGAGGCGTCCGGCTTCGCGAAGCTGACCTGGGTGAAGCCCACGTCGACGACCGCGGCACCGCCGCTCGCCGGAGTCAGCGTGAACTTCAGCGGCATGCCGGTCTTGGCGTCCACCGCGACGCTGATGGCGCCGACCGTGGAACCGGACTGCTTGGGCTTGATCATCAGTCGGTAGGCGTCCCGGCCGGCCACCTGCGCGGTGCCGTCGACGGTCACGGAGGTGGTGTCGTCGACCGCCTTGAGGGCCTGGTCGGCGAAGTCCTTCGGGGTGGCCGGCACTTCCTCCTCCGACTGCTCGGCGCTGCCGGACATGGTGGAGTGGTAGACCTCGTTGGACTTGCTGTCGTAGCCCCACACGTCCTTGCCGTCGTGGATCAGGCTGTACTCGGCGGCGTTCTCCAGCAGCGACAGTTTCTGCCGGTCGGGGCCGTCGGCGGCGACCCGGAGCGTGTGGGTGCCGGTCACCAGCCCGGTGAGCTTGGCCGACGGGTCGGCCGCGGAGCCCTCCTCGTCGCCCCCCGGACCCGAACCGCCGGACATACCGGACAACAGGCCGCTCTCCAGGCCGCCGAGGTCCGGCAGACCCAGGTCCGTGCTGATCTTGACCGTGCCGGACAGCTGCTGGACGTCCGACGTGGCGATCTTCTCGATGAGCTGCTCCGCCGTGACCTTCGGAAGGTCCGGATCCCCGGAGTCCGCGATCGCCGGGACGAGGCCGATCGTCGCGGCCGCCACTCCCATCACCGCGACCGGAACGACGTACCGTGCGGCCCTGCGCCGCCCTGCCCGCAGACCCTCGTCCGCCCCGGCCGTCGTGTTGTCGTCGGAATCGATCGGTGCCATGTGTGCCCTGCCTCCTCGTCGGCGGCGGCTTTCTCGCGACCTCGCACTCGTCAACCCGTGAGCCGCCATTCTCACCCGAATCGGTGAGGATTGGTGTTTCCGTGGTGTCCATCTGACCAAATCGGCCAGGCGGAATCGTCAGACCGCGGGCTCAACTCCGCCTACTCCTGCGGGATGACACGGAGGGGCCACGACTCCCCCGGCCCGTAGGGGGTGGGCTGTACAGCCGTACGCCGCCCATCGCCGACGTACGCCGCCGTCCGCCCTGCGGCGCGGTCCCCCCGGCGCAGGTCACGGGCGGCCAGGATGTTCAGCCGGCCCGGTGCACCACGGCGTCACACAGCTCCACCAGCGCGGCCTTCGCCTCGCACTCCCTGAGCGGGGCCAGCGCCGCCCGGGCGTCCTTGGCGTACCGCACCGTGTCGCGTCGCGCCTGCTCCAGCGCGGGGTGGGCGCGCAGCAGCCGCAGCGCCTCCGCGTGCCGCGCGTCGTCGCTCAGGTCGGAGCCCAGCAGCTCGCACAGGGCGATGTCGTCGGCCAGCCCCAGTCGGGCCGCCCGCTCGCGCAGCCGCAGCACCGGAAGGGTCGGGATGCCCTCGCGCAGGTCGGTGCCGGGCGTCTTCCCCGATTCCTGGGAGTCGGAGGCGATGTCCAGGACGTCGTCCGCGAGCTGGAAGGCGACGCCGAGCCGTTCGCCGTACTGGGTCAGCACGTCCACGACCGTTTCGTCGGCGCCGGACATCATCGCGCCGAACCGGCAGGAGACCGCCACCAGCGATCCCGTCTTGCCGCCCAGCACGTCCAGGTAGTGGTCGACGGGGTCCCGGCCGTCCTGCGGCCCCGCCGTCTCCAGGATCTGTCCGGTGACGAGCCGCTCGAACGCCAGTGCCTGCACGCGGACCGCCTCGGGCCCGAGGTCGGCGAGGATCTGGGAGGCGCGGGCGAACAGGAAGTCGCCGGTGAGGACCGCGACCGAGTTGCCCCAGCGGGTGTTGGCGCTGGCCACACCACGCCGCACGGCGGCCTCGTCCATCACGTCGTCGTGGTAGAGGGTGGCGAGGTGGGTCAGCTCCACGACGACGGCCGAGGGCACGATCCCGGGGGCATAGGGGTCGCCGAACTGGGCCGAGAGCATGACCAGCAGTGGCCGGAATCGTTTGCCGCCGGCCCGCACGAGATGCTGGGCGGCCTCCGTGATGAACGGAACCTCGCTCTTGGTTGCCTCAAGCAACCCTTCCTCGACAGCAACCAATCCGGCCTGGACATCGGCTTCCAGAGCCTGGTCCCGCACGCTCAGCCCGAACGGCCCGACGACGGTCACGAGGGGTCTCCTGTCTGCTGGTGTCTACTGGCGATTACCTGGTTTGTCGATAGGTCGCTGCCACCACTCGAGCCAGCGTATCCGGTCACCTTTCGATCACCGCTAGCGCCCACCGTTACAGGCCGGTCGGTATCGGATCATGAACAGTATGTTTTTGATCAGGCGATATGAGCAGACATTGATCGACATCGCCAGGGCCAGAACCCGCCACTGAAGATCACATCATCCCTCCCAACGGCTCGCACTCCGGATACGTCACCCACTCGGCTCTCCCTGCCCCCACCCCCGAACGGATGCCCCCGGGACACACGGAAACACCGATCAGGGCGGGGTCGCACACCGGGTGCGCGCGACAGCGGGCCCGCTCGGCCGTCGGTCAACACCCGAAGCTCTCCGCCCTACGGGCAATTGACCCACAGTTGATCCCAATGCCCGATTTGCCACACTTGTCGATGCGGGTGAGTTGACTCACTCCTCCACACCCCCGGGCAACCATGCCGCCGGCTGTGCCCTCCCTTTGTGCCGCAAGGCAATTGGCCCTTGGTGGCCGCAAAGGATCAAGTACCTCAAACCCCCCAGATCAAGGTCAACAGGCGCGTTGGGTGATTCCTGCACTTGTTTCGGACATGTGCTCTCGCATACGTTCCCGGCCTGTCGGGCGGACGCCGAATCCTGCCACCGCCCGGACGCACAGTCATCCGCCAACACACTCGCAGGCAGGAGCGGGGGACCCAGGTAAGTCGCCGCACCGGTCACCACCGGAGCGGCTCGGGGTGAAGCCGTGTCCGTCAGGACCCGGCCGGGCACCTCCCCGCCCGAACCCGACAGCTCACCTCGCAGGCGTAAGGAGAGGGACTCACACATGTCTGCCAACGGTCAGAACCGTCACGCCCGGACCAGCCGCCTCGCCCGCAAGCTCGCCGTGGCCGGCACCGGCGCCGCCGTGCTCGCCCTGCCGCTCCTCGGCGCCACCGGCGCGTCCGCGGCCACCCCGGCCACCCCGGCCGCCGCGACCGCCACCACCGCGGCGACGACCTACCCGGACAACCTCGACGGCTGGATCCGGGAGTCGCTCGACATCATGGCCCAGCACGGCATCCCCGGGTCGTACGAGGGCATCCACCGCAACATCATGCGGGAGTCGTCCGGCAACCCGTTCGCCATCAACAACTGGGACATCAACGCCATCAACGGCACCCCGTCCAAGGGGCTGCTCCAGGTGATCGCGCCCACCTTCGAGGCGTACCACGTGCCCGGCACCTCCTGGGACCCGTACGACCCGGTCGCCAACATCACCGCGGCCTGCAACTACGCGGCCGACCGGTACGGCTCGATGGACAACGTCTTCGGCGCGTACTGACAGGCACTGGCACAGAGGCCCGAGGCCTGAGGCCCGATCCACTGAGCCGCTGAGCCACTGACCACTGAGCCACTGAGCCACTGAGCCACTGGCAAGGAGGCTCCGGCCGAGGACTCCGACAGGAAGTCCTCGGCCAGGGGCCCCAGCCAAGGCCGACTCCAGCCACGAGGCTCCGGCCGAGGCAGCTCCTCGGCCGAGGGGGCTCCGGTCAGAAGGCTCTCCGGTCAGGAGGCCCCGATGAGGTCGATCCGGCCGAGGGGCTCCGCTCAGGACGCTCCGAAGACCCGCTCGAGGACGACGGCCACGCCGTCGTCCTCGTTCGTCGTGGTGACCTCGTCGGCCACCGCCTTGAGTTCGGGGTGGGCGCCGGCCATGGCGACACCGTGTGCCGCCCAGTCGAACATGGGGATGTCGTTGGGCATGTCCCCGAAGGCGATCGTCCGCCGTCGGCTCACCCCCAGCCGCTCGGCGGCCAGTGCCAGGCCGGTCGCCTTGGTGATGCCGCACGGCTGGAGCTCGACCGTTCCCGGCCCCGACATGGTGACCGTGGCGAGGGAGCCCACCACCGCGCGCGCCGTCGCCGCCAACTCGTCGTCGGACAGGTCGGGGTGGCGCAGCAACACCTTGCTGATCGGCGTGGACCACAGTTCGTCGCGCCGCTCGACCCGCACCGCGGGCAGCGTCGGGTGGGGCATCAGGTACCCGGGCTCGATGAGCGTGAGGCCGTCGACGCCGTCCTGGTCGACCGCGGCGTGCACCTGCCCCACCTCGGCCTCGATCTTGCCGAGTGCGGTCTCGGCCAGTTCCCGGTCCAGCGTGACCGACCACAGCATCCGGTTGGCGCCGGCGTCGTACACCTGCGCACCCTGTCCGCACACCGCGAGTCCCGTGCAGCCGAGGCGGTCGAGCAGGGACCGCACCCGGGGCGCCGGCCGCCCCGTCACCACCAGATGCCGCGCACCGGCCCCCGCCGCCCGCGCCAGCGCGGCCAGCGACCGGTCGGAGACGGTGTCGTCGCCGCGGAGCAGCGTGCCGTCGAGGTCGGTGGCGACGAGTGAATATGCGGTGCGGTCCATGATCAGAGAATACGGACACCGCACCTGTCCGACTCACCCGCGATCGCATCCGAGCGAGGACGCGCGAGTACGGCACGAGTCCGCACGAGTACGGCCTACAGGCGCACGAGGACGCACGAACCTGTCCGAAACCTGGCACATCATCGACTAAAGCCGGTTAAAGGCCTGTGCACCGGTTGGCAACAACATGGTCCGCTACCTACCGGCCCGGGGCCCCCGGAGGTACCTTCCTGTTGTCCAGGGGGAACTTGATCGGGGGGTCGGGTTGAACAGCGGACGTGTGCGTGTGCTCAGGCCGGAGGAGCTGGGCGAGGGGGAGCGGGAACACTGGCGGGAGCTGCGCGCCAAGTCGACGGCGCTGCGCAACCCGTTCATGGAACCGGAGTTCACCGACGTCGTGGGCCGGGTACGGCCGCGGGCGCGGGTGGCGGTGGTGTACGACGGCGGGGAGGCGTCCGGTTTCCTGCCGCACGAGCGCGGGCCGCTGGGACAGGGCCGGGCGATCGGGCTCGGGGTGTCGGACTGCCAGGGCGCGGTCCTGCGCCAGGACCTCGCCCTGAACACCCGCGAACTGCTGCGGGCCTGCTCCCTGTCGAGCTTCGCCTTCGACAACCTGGAGGCGAACCAGGAGCTGTTCGTGCCGTACGCCGCCGAGGAGCTCACCACCTACGTCATCGACGTCGAGCGGGGGTACGAGGCGTACGAGGACGTACTGCGCGACCGGTCACCGAAGTTCCTCAAGACCACCCTCGCCAAGGAGCGCAGGCTCGGCCGCCAGGTCGGTGACGTGCGCTTCGTGTTCGACGAGCGTGACCCGGCCGCGTTGCGCACGCTCATGGAGTGGAAGTCGGCGCAGTACCGCAGGACGGGGCGCCGCGACCGGTTCGCACAGGAGTGGATCAGCCGGCTCGTGGCACGGCTGGCGGAGACCCGGGCGCCGGAGTGCACCGGCACGCTGTCCGTGCTCTACGCCGACCGACGGCCGGTCGCCGCCCACTTCGGACTGCGCTCGGCGACGGTGCTGGCCTGCTGGTTCCCGGCGTACGACCCGGACTTCGCGAAGTACTCGCCGGGGCTGATCCTGCATCTGCGGATGGCCGAGGCGGCCGCCGCCGAGGGCATCGGCATGCTCGACATGGGGCGGGGCCCGGCGGAGTACAAGGACTCGCTGAAGACCGGTGAACTGCCCGTGTACGAGGGAGCGGCGACACGTCCGGGAGCGGGCGCCGCGCTGCACTGGCTCGGCCGCGAGCCGGCCCGCCGCGCGCACGGCTTCGTGCGCGACCGGCCCCGGCTGGCGTCGCTGGCGGTCAGGACGTTGAGGGGCGCGGCCCGGCTTCGCCGGTCATGACGGAGGGCATCTACGAGGGGGTGGGCGCATGGCCGGTGTGCGGCGTGCGCGGCAGGGGACACGACGGGAGATAGAGGGGTTCCTCGGCATCGGGCCGGTGCAGGTCGCCGAGCTGGACATCGGAGCCGACGCCTCCGGGGGAGGGGAGGGCGTCGAGGGGGCTGCTCGTACCGAGGAGGCTCCTGGCGTCGAGGGGGCTGCTCAAGCCGAGAGGGCGCCTGGCGTCCGGTCGGCTGCCGGCTCCGCGGCGGCGGAGCTGAGACCGGGGCCGGGCAGCGCGCCGGTCACGTCCGGCGCGGTGTTCGTCCTGGTCAGGAGGGCGGGGCGGCCCATCGGTACAGTGCTCGGGCAGGTTCCCGAGGGCGCGGATCCCGAGGAGGTGCTGGCCGGGCTCGCCCGGAAGCTGCCGGGCGGGGAGCCTCCCGAGCCGTTGCCCCGGCCGCCGTCCGCCAGTGTCGTGGTCGCCACCCGGGAACGGGCGGACCAGCTCGCCCGCGCGCTGGACTCGCTGCTCGCGCAGGACCACCCGGACTTCGAGATCGTCGTCGTCGACAACGCGCCCGTGACCGGGGAGACCCGTGAGCTGGTCGAGCGGAAGTACGGCGAGCGGGTGCGGTACGTGTGCGAACCGGTCCCCGGACTCGCGATCGCGCACAACCGGGGGCTCGCGGCCGTACGGAGCGAGGTGATCGCGTTCACCGACGACGACGTGGTCGCCGACCCGCACTGGCTCACCGAACTGACCGCTCCGTTCGCCGCCGACCCGCGCCTGGGCTGCACCACCGGGCTGATCCTGCCCGCGCGGCTGCGCACCCCCGCCCAGGTGCTGCTGGAGAGCCACGGCGGTTTCGCGAAGGGCTTCACCCCGCGGACGTACGACCCGGCGGACCCGCCCGCCGACGAGCCGCTCTTCCCGTTCACCGCGGGCCGGTTCGGCTCGGGCGCCAACATGGCCTTCCGTACGGCGGTGCTGCGGGCGGTCGGCGGCTTCGACCCGGCGACCGGCGCGGGCACACCCGCGCGGGGAGGCGACGACCTCTACGGATTCGTCCGCGTCCTCGCCGAGGGGCAGCGGCTGCGCTACACCCCGAGCGCGCTGGTCTGGCACCACCACCGGGAGACCTGGCGGGACCTGGAGACCCAGGCGTACGGCTACGGCGCGGGCCTCACCGCGTACCTCACGGCGATCCTGGTGAACCGTCCGTCGCTGCTGCCGGCCTTCCTCGCCCGGGTGCCGGGCGGGCTGGCGCACGCGCGGGGGCTGACCGCCGTACGCGCCACCGCCGACGGTGCCGCCACCGACGGCGACGCAACCGACGGCGACGCAACCGACGGCACGGGACCGGTGGCGGACGTGCCGGGCGGCCACGACTCCCGTACGCATCCCTGGCCTCGGCGCCTGTCCCGGTTGCAGCGTCAGGGCATGCTCTACGGTCCCGTCGGCTATCTGCGGGCCCGCCGCGCCCTGCGCACGGTCGCACTGGAGGCGCGATGAGCGAGGCGGAGGCTCCGGGAGCGACCGGCGCCCGGGAAGGGGCCCGAGAGGTGGCCGGGGAGGAGGCCCCGGCAGCGGGCGGGGCCCGGGAGAAGACCCCGGCAGCAGGCGGGGCCCGGGAGAAGACCCCGGCGACGGGCGGGGCCTGGGAGGGGGCCCCGGCAGCGGGCGGGCACATACCCGTCTTCCTCTACCACGCCGTGATGGACGATCCGCCCTCGTGGATCGCCGAGTTCACCGTCAGCCCGAGGCAGTTCGCCGCCCACCTGGACGCGATCGCCGACAGCGGCATGACGCCGGTCACGATCAGCGCGCTCGCCGACCATCTCGCAGGCCGGGCGCCCCTGCCGAGCCGGCCCGTTCTGCTCACCTTCGACGACGGCTTCGCCGACCTGCCCGGTCCCACGGCCGAGGCGCTGGCCGAGCGCGCGTTGCCCGCCACCGCCTACCTCACCACCGGGGCCATCGCCCCGGGCGGGCGCAGTCTGCTGCCGCCCGCCCCGATGATGACCCTGGACGCGGCGGCGGAGCTGGAACGTTTCGGCATGGAGATCGGCAGCCACACCGTCACCCACGCCCAGCTCGACACGCTCTCCGCCAAGGCCCTGGCGTACGAACTGCGCACGTCCAAGGCGGTGCTGGAGGACACCCTCGGGCACCCGGTCCGTCACCTCGCCTACCCGCACGGCTACAACAGCGCGAAGGTGCGGTCGTTGTCGGCCCGCGCCGGGTACGAGACGGCGACCGCCGTGCGGCACGCGCTCAGCTCGGACCGCGACGAGCGGTACCGCATCGCCCGGCTCATCGTGCGGCGCAGCCACACGGTCGCCGACGTCGAGGCGTGGCTGGCGGGAGGGGGCGCCCGGATCGCCCCCTACCGCGACGGGCCGAAGACGGTCGCGTGGCGGTGGTACCGGCGGGGGCGTGCCCTGGTCCGGGGCCCCGAGTTCGCCGGGTAGCCGGCAGGGCGCTCCCGTCACTCGCGTGGCTGGTTGAGGTGCGGGTCGCCGGCCACCTCGCGCAGGCTGGCCCACGCCCGGTCGCCCGCCACGGCCAGGTTGCAGTGCGGTCCCGGGTCCCGGTAGTTCCACTGGAGGGCGGCCTTGACGCCCTCCAGCTCCTTGAGCACCCCGGGCACCTGCGCGTACCAGTCCGCCTGCCGGTCCGGCCGCTTCGGGTCGGAGGCGCTGCCGAACTCCGAGAGCATCAGGGGCTTGTCGTCGGAGAGGTTGGCGCGGATCCAGTCGTGGGTGGCGTGCTGTGTCTGGGCGAAGCTGAGCCAGTCCGTCTTGTGGCAGAGGTAGTAGTTGTACTGGTTGTAGCCGATCCAGTCGACGTACTCGTCCCCCGGGTACATCTTCCCGAACAGGTCCGCGTGGTCCAGGTAGCCGGTGATGATCCAGGTCCACACGACGTTGTCGACGCCCAGCTCCCGGAACCGGTCGTGGATGTGCCGGTAGGCCCGTACGTAGTCGGCCGGGGAGCCGTTGTCCGGCGTACGGGTGTCCATCTCCAGGTCGAAGGAGAGGAACACCTTCTTCCCCGTGCGCTCCCCGTACTCCTTGATGCGCTGTGCCTGGACGTCGATCACGGAGTCGTCCAGGTCGCCGGCGGCTATCTGCTTCCAGGTGGGCTGCTGCTGCTGCGTGCCGCCCCACCACTTGCTCTCCCAGGAGAGCAGCAGCATGCGGTCCTCGCCGACGCGCTGTTCCTGCTCGGTGAGCAGCTGCCCCTCCAGGCGGGTCTCCGTGACCGCCGACATGTCGTGGTACGTGTACACGATGTCGAGCCTGCGCCCGACGTTCTTCTCGTACGCGTGCACCTTCTCGGCCAGGTCGGACTTGTCGTGCGGCACGAAGGCGCCGAACCACGCGCCGCAGGGCGGTTCGAGGATCTCGGTCGGGCGGCACTTGGCGTCGTCGGCCGGGTCGGCGGGGCCGGAGGCGTCGCGCAGGGCGAGCACCGCGACCAGGACCGCGCACGTGGCCGTGACGGATGTGATCAGCAGACGGCGCCGGCCCGGGTCCCTGGGGGCCTTGGGCCTGCGGTGCTGTCCGGTCGTCGTCGAGTCCGCAGTCGTGCGGCGAGCGGGACGGGCGAACCTCACGAAGTGGAACCCTTCCGTGTCCTCGGCGCCGTCCCCGGCACCGTCGTGGCCGTCGGGGAGGCACGCAGGCGCGGGCAGAACGCGGCGAGCGTGGTCAGCAGGGTGAGCGTCAGCAGGACGCGGTCCCCGCTGAAGGCGTGCGCGGCTATCAGTACGGTGGCGACGAGCAGCGCGGCGCTCACGCTCAGCAGGACGGCCAGCATCAGCCGTTCCAGCAGGTCGGAGTGGCGTTCGAAGTCTGCCTCGCGGCGCTCGACGGGGCCCTCCGCACGGCGGGCCCGCAGCGCGGGGCCCAAGATCCTGACCAGCGCGGCCCCCGGGCCGACGGCCAGGAAGGCGGCGACCGCCGCGCCGCGCAACGGTGAGCCGCCGGGCAGGGCGAGCGCGGCGAGCGCCAGCCAGCCGCCGAACGGCGGCAGCATGCGGACCACCAGGTCCTGCGGAGTCATGGCGTCCGGCACAGTCGTGGCGTCCGGCCGTGTCCTTACGTCGCCCTGCCGTGTCCTTACGTCGTCCTGCGATGCGGCGGCTTCCTGCGGAGTGACGGTTTCCTGCGATGTCCCGGCGTCCTGCGGCGTCCCGGCGTCCTGCGGTGTCATCGTCCGCTTCCCTCCCCTTCTCGGCTCGCCTGTTTCAGGACGTAGAGCATGCCGGCGCTGTTCTCCGCCACGCGCTCGAACCGCGGCGAGTTCGCGACGGACTCCCGCACTCGTCTCAACTGGGCCTCGTCCAGTTGCCCGTTCATCTCCGAGTTGGCCACCTGTCCCTGGGTGAGCAGGAAGTAGGCACGGGCCGGTGCTTCCACCGCGGACATGTCGCGGGCGAGGACGGCGGCCGGGTCCCGGACGATCTCGTCGATGTGGCTCCGGTCGTCGTCGAGGAACCAGTAGTGGTCGACCCTCCAGTACTGCTCGTAGGCGAGCGGATAGTTCCGGTTGGCGGCGACGACCAGGGAGTCGTCCGGCGCCTGGTCGAAGAGCTGCTGGACCATGGCCACCTCCCGGGACGGGAAGTAGTTGATGCGGTCCTTGCCCGAGTAACTCGGCACGAAGGCGAGGGTCCCGGCGAGCAGCACGAGCGGCGGCCCCCAGGCCCCGTACCTCAGCGGGGGCAACGTGGGCAGCGGCAGGCGACGACGCCGGGCGGTGGTGGCCGGCGCACGTCCGGCGGTTTCCCGCGCGGCGGCGTCGGCGGCCAGCGTGCGGACCTTCGGCAGCAGCGCGGCGGCGGCGAAGAAGGCCGCGCCGGGCAGGGTGAACATCAGAACCCGGAAGATCATCTCGCTGCCGTAGCTGCTCGCCACGAACATCGGCAGGGGTGCCGCCGCGACCAGCAGCAGCGGCAGTGCCCGGTGCCGCAGCACCCGCTGGCGCAGTACGCCGGCCAGCGCGAGCAGCAGCACCGAACCCGACAGCAGCCGGGCCGCCCATGAGGTCATCACCGCGCCGGTGCCGGTGGGGGTGGCCCCGTATCCCGTCTCCACGTTGGCGCCGACGTCACCGACCGAGCGGATCATGTCCGGCATGGCGGCGGACAGGAAGGGCAGCGCGGCCGTGAGGCACCAGGCCAGGAAGACGACGACCGTCGTGACCGCCGGAACCCAGTCCCGGTGGCGGCGTGTGAAGGCCAGGGCGACGAGCGTGACGACGAGCATGGCGGGGGTCAGCTGGTGCGACACGACTATGGCGGTGACCAGCACGCTGAGCAGTACGGTCCACACCGCCTGCCCCTGCCGGCCGCGCCGCCCGCCGGAGCGGCCGTAGCGGCGCAGTACGACCGCGATGACGCCCAGGTGCAGGACGAAGGCGACGGACTGCGGGGAGAAGTAGTCCTGGCCCACCCAGTTGGCGACGTAGAACAGCCACACGGCGGTCCAGATCAACCGCCGGTCCTCGGTGAACGTCCGGTAGATCAGCAGCAGCGGGAGCAGCAGCATCAGGCTGGAGGCCAGCGGCCACCAGGCCATGTACATCGCTGCGTTGTCCACGCCCAGCAGTCGCACCAGCGCGGCCTGGGCGGCGAAGAAGCCGGGCCACTGGTCGTAGACGGCCATGTCGCCGAGCTGGTCCGCGGTCTGGAGCCCGCCGGACGTCAGGAGGTGGTCGACGACCGCGTCGTGCTTCCACGCCCACGCGTAGAGCGGGGTCGGGTAGAGGACGGCCTGGGTGGCCCGCTCCATCACCAGCAGGCCCAGGACGTACGCGAACGACCAGGCAGGGCGACGGCGCGGGTTGCGGACCGTGAACCAGAACCCGGTGGTGAGCACGACGAGGCCGGCCCAGAAGGTGGGGTGGACTGCGCTGACCAGGCCGAAGTCGTCCAGGGCGGACACGTCGGTGTGACGCGTCGCGTAACCCCACAGGGCGAGCGCGACGAGCAGGGGCACGGCCGGCCACGCGGCGGCCGCGCGGGCCGGCCAGGCGGCTGGGGTGAGGTCGGACAGATCCGTCACGGGCGGCTCGGGGGCGGAGCCCGGGGACTCCGCGGTAGAGGGGTGGTGGTCGCTGGTGGTGGCGCCCCGGCCCGGCCGGGCGGACGCCTCCTCCGAGGTCCTGGGGGCCGACTCCTGCGAGGTGCGGGCAGACGACTCCTGCGAGGTGCGCGAGGGCACGACCGTCTCTCGTGTGCAGCCGCGCCCGTGCTCGTGGTCGTCGTGCTCGGGCTCGTCGTGCTCGGGCCCGTGCTCGTGCTCGTCGTGCTCGGGGTCGTCGCGGTCGGGTCCGTGGTCCCGTTCGTACCCGCGCACGGGGGTCGCCCCGGTGCCCGGCGCGTCCGAGGGTGCCGGTGCGTCCCGGTTCGACGCGTCCGGGGTCTCCTGCCCGGGCGCGGGCTCTGGTGCGGATCTCTCCCGTGGAGTTACTGGCGGACGCACGACGGTTCCCCCCTGGCGATTCGGCTCTGTGCTTGATCAGTCCCTGGACGTGTCGTTCGGTCTGGTGCGGTGTGGGGGCTGTGCCATGTCCGTCATGCCCCGCAGCGAGGCCGGGCGGCGCAGGGACAGGAACAGGACGACGAGGACGAGCAGCAGGAGGAGAGGCGGCACGACCGGTGCCAGCTCCTGACGCCAGACCCAGCTCCCCACCGCGGCGAGATACAGAACCCCCCAGCGCCCCTGCCACGGCAGCCGGGTCCCCGCCTTCGCGAGCAGCAGCCACAGCGGCACGAGGCACAGCAGCTGCAGGACGAGCGGCGTCCAGCGCAGCAGTGGGCCGGGCCCGTCGAGCCCCACCGCTTCTGCCAGGAATCCGGCCGTCTCGGTGTACAACGCCCCGCCTAACGCCTCCGGTTCCCGGCCGAGGGCGACGGGCGCCGCGTGGAGGGCGAGGACGGCGGCACCCAGCGCGGTGCCGGGCAGCCACGGGTCGGGCGAGGCGCACAAGGTCACGGATGCCACGAACACCACAAGCAGCAGGGCCCCCGCGATCAGCGCCGGCAGCGGCAGCCCCCGCATCAGCTCCTGTCCCGTGAGTTCCGCCCCGGTCGCGGACGCGCCGTCCAGCCATGGAAGTTCACGCATCGCCACCAGGAACACCACGGTGGCGACGCCGAGCAGCAGCCACAGGGCGGGCCGCAGACGCCACTCGGGGATCGCCCCGATTCCGTCGTCGCCCCCGACGAACCTGCCGACATCACCGTCGGGGCCGCCATCGGCGTCGAGGACATGGTCCCTGTCGTGGCCGTGGTCCCCATCACGGTCAGCAGCCATGGAGCGGCCGGAGTCGGGACCGGAGTCGGCGTCAGCGCCGTGGCCGAGGTCCGAGTCCACGTCCGTAACGTCGTCCACTCCGGATTCCCGGTCCAAGCCGGATACCGGCCCGGGCTCGGCGTCAGGGTGCCGCGGCGGCCGGACGATCACCGCGAGGGTGTCCGCCTCCAGGGCTTCCCGTTCGTACCCCGGCCGCCCTATGAACAGGGCGACCGTGTCGTCCCGCGACGCCTCTTCGGACTGCCCCTGCTCGTACGCCGCCCGCCGCGCCCAGCTCGTGCCGTACCCCGCGGTGGCGTTCAGCCGCGCCCAGTGGGTGCCGTAGGAGGTGCCGGGGCCGGGTTTGCGCCCACCCCGCAGCCGGGCGCCGCCGGAGGAACCCGAGTCCCCGGGACTCCCGGAATCATCGGCTCCGTCGATGCCGCGCAGGGCGGCGCGCAGGCCGGGCACGCAGCCGACGGCGACCACCGTCATGCTCCCCAGCACCGCCCAGCCGGCGCCCGCGATCCCGGCGGGGGTGAACAGCATCACCGCGCTGCCCAGCACGAGGAGGCACATGGTGCCCTGCACGGCGGCGAGCACACCGGTACGTCCCTGCACTCGGAGCACGCCGATGTACAGCTCGACCACGATCCTCGGCAGTGCCCCGAGGGCCAGCAGCCGCAGCACCGTGGAGCCGTGCTCGGCGTAGTCCTCGTCGAAGGGCGCGAGGATCTGCGGGGCGAAGACGACCAGGACGAGCACGACGGGCACCAGCAGCAGCGTCATGCGGCGCAGCGCTCCGCGGACACCGTCGGCGAGGCGGCGCGGGTCGTGCGAGGCGTGCGCGGTGAGGGAGGAGGCCATGTTGATGGCCATGAACTCCATCGTGCCGCCGACGGTGTAGGCCACGTAGAAGTAGCCGTTCTCCGCGGCGCTGAAGTTGACCGCGACCATCACCGGCAGCAGGTTGATCATCGCCAGGCTGAACACCGCGCCCAGTGAGTCCCCGGCGAGGAACCGGCCCATCTCGCGGACCTTGGGCGGCTCCACGTCATGGTCGGCGGCGGCCTGGCGCGGGATGAGTCTGCGGAAGATCAGCCAGCCGAGGGGCAGGGTGGAGAAGGCGATGGCCACGGCCCAGGACACGAAGATGCCGAGCACCGGCAGCGTGGTGGCGAAGACGGCGAGCAGGATCAGCTTCCCGACCGAGAACACCGCGTTCCCGGCGGGCACCCACTCCGCCTTGCGCAGCCCGGTCAGCACGCCGTCCTGGAGGGTGAGCAGCGCCCAGGCCACGCACGCCGCGACGAACAGCGCCCCCGCCTCGGCGGTGCCCAGCGGCGCGTACGAGGCGCCCCACAGGTCGAGGGTGAGCAGGAAGACGACGGCGGCCACGGCGACGACCACCGAACTGGCCGCGTAGACACGCCACACCAGCCATCCGGTCGCACGGCCGGCCCGCGGCACGAAACGGACCACGGCGCCGATCATCGTGGTCGCCGTGATGCTGGCGAGCAGCCGCATGGCGGCGATGGCGGCGGAGCCCTGCCCGACGGCCTCCTCGGAGTAGTAGCGGGCGGCCACGAGCCAGAAGCCGAGGCCCAGCACGGCGGAGACACCGGTGCTGAGCATCAGGAAGTAGGCGTTCTTGAAGAGCGAGTCGCCGCCGCGCCCGCTCTCCGGCAGCCTCTCGCCGCCGCCCGAGGGCGCCGCGGTGGTCTCGTGCACCTGGGTCTCAGCCACCGGACGGAACCAGCCCCTCCGGTGCCTCGGCCGGCCGTATTCCGGACTCCTCCAGCGCCGCGACGGCCGCACGGGCCCGCAGCGGATCCACCGGCAGCGCGTGCCGCGCGAACCAGCGCGCCCCCTCGGGGGAAGGCGACGGGTCGGTGAAGGCGGCGCCCGCGTAGTCGTCCAGCGGCGGGTCGTAGAGGTATCCGACGACGATGCCGCGCCGGGCCAGCGCCCGGGCCGCCGCGTCCCGGTCCGCCACGAGCAGCGGCACGCGGAACAACGGCTGCGCCGTGTCCGGTGACCGGCTCCTCGCGCCTTCCCACGCCTCCGGCCGCGCCCAGCGCGTCGACAACAGCAGCTCCGTGCCCGCACGGCAGCCGGCGAGTACGCCGTCCAGCCTGTCGAGCCCGTGTCCGATGCGCCGGAGCCGGAACCGGCCGCCCCGCAGCCGGTAGTCGTGCATGTCGACGCGGACCCAGGAGTCATGGGCGTCCAGGTCGGGGGCCGAGGCGACCGCGCGCGCCAGCTCGTCAGGGCGCAGCGGCATCCGGATCCCCTCCCGCTCCGTCAGCCCCAGCATCCGCATCGTGGCCCAGGCGGCCGACCGAAGCCGCAGTCCGCGTACGGCGGCCTCCGCGTACGGCCGTACGGCATAGGCGACTTCCGCCGTCGCGCGGCGGGGAAGCAGCAGGTCGTCACAGGCCTTCTCCAGCGCCTCCCGCAGGCCCGGATCGGCGACCGCGAGGATGCCACCGGCCTTCGCGCCGACGTGCTTCGATAGGCTGAAGACGGAGGCGTCGCCCCAGGCGCCGACCGGCCGTCCCCCCACCTCGCTGCCGATGGCGTGCGCCGCGTCCTCGAACAGCGGGATGCCGAGCGCGTCGCAGCGGGCCCGCAGTCCGGGCGCCGGGTCGGGGTTCCCGTACAGGTTCGTCGTCAGCACGGCGGACAGCGAGCCCCACGTCTCCTCGGGCACGGCATCGATGTCGATGGACGCGTCCGACGGATTCAGCGGCGCCTGCACCGGCCGCAGTCCGGCGGCGAGCACGACGAAGAAGATGACGTCGTCGTTGACCGGCGACATCAGAACCCGGCCGCCCGGCGGGCACCAGTGACGCAGTGCCGCGTACAGCCCGAAACGGCACGACGGTACGTACACGCATTCCCGGCCGAGTCGGCTGCGCATGGTCTCTTCCAGCCGCTTCCTCGGCTGCGAACCAGACCGCACCGATCCCGGACCGGCCTCCCCTGTGGCCATCCGCCCCCCTGGTGTGCCATCGAAAGCCCCCTCCCCGAGGCTTTCCGGCACCCGCCCAGAGTCACCCCGTTCGCACCGCTCCGTCAAGATTGCGTACCGGCCTGTGGACAACTTCCCGCACCCGAGCGGAAGCGGAGAGCCACATCCCCGGCCGTGCACGCGGGCGTACGCGGGCGGTGCGGGAGCCGCACCACCGGTCACTCTGCCCGCCTTCCGCACCGGCACCCGGGCCACTGGGCGCGCGTCAGCCCACCGGACACGCCCTCCCCCGCCACGCACCGCCGCCTCCCGGCACACTGCCCAAGACCGGTATGCCACCCGTAACGTGTGGCCCGGCCACGAACCACGTGGCGCACACGGCGCGCACGGCGCACATGGCGAGCACGAAAGCGAGGCAGCACCCGATGCCCCCCTTCGATGTCCCCGAGGGCGACCCCTTCGGCCCGCACAACCTTCCGTACGGCGTGTTCTCGATCCCCGGCACGCAGGAGCGGACGGTGGGCGTCCGGCTCGGCGACCACGTCCTCGACGCCGGCGCGGCGGCCCACGCGCTCGGCTCGCCGTACGCCTCCCTGCTCGCACGGCCCACCCTGAACCCGTTGCTGGCGGCCGGCCGCACCGCCTGGTCCGACGTACGGCGCGCCCTGACGGCCTGGGTGACCGTCCCCTCCCACCGCGAGACCCTGGAACCCCTCTTCCACCCCCTCTCGTCGGTGACCCTCCATCTGCCCTTCGAGGTCGCGGACTACGTCGACTTCTACGCCTCCGAGAACCACGCCCGGAACGTCGGCCAGATCTTCCGCCCCGACGCCGCCGACTCCCTCACCCCGAACTGGAAGCACCTCCCGATCGGCTACCACGGCCGCTCCGGCACCGTCGTCGTGTCGGGAACGGACGTCGTACGGCCGTCCGGGCAGCGCAAGGCCCCGGCCGACGCCGCACCCGTCTTCGGCCCGTCCGTCCGCCTGGACATCGAGGCGGAGGTCGGCTTCGTGGTGGGCGTGCCGTCCGAACCGGGGAGCCCGGTGGCGCTCGGTGACTTCCGCGAGCACGTCTTCGGGCTCTGCCTGCTCAACGACTGGTCCGCGCGGGACGTCCAGGCCTGGGAGTACGTCCCCCTCGGTCCGTTCCTCGGCAAGTCCTTCGCCACGTCCGTGTCGGCCTGGATCACGCCGCTGGACGCCCTGGAGGAGGCGCGGGTGGCCCCGCCGGAGCGCACGCACGAACTGCTGCCCTACCTGGACGACACGACCGGGGAGCGGGACGAGCCCGGAGGCTACGACCTGCGGATCTCCGTCGCCGTCAACGGCCACGTCGTGTCCGAGCCGCCGTTCTCCACCATGTACTGGACGGCCGCCCAGCAGCTGGCCCACATGACCGTCAACGGCGCCTGCCTGCGCACGGGCGACCTCTACGGATCCGGCACGGTGAGCGGGCCGGCGGAGCGGGAGCGCGGGTCCCTGCTCGAACTGACCTGGAACGGACGCGACCCCCTCGAACTCCCCGACGGCAAACGGACGTTCCTGGAGGACGGGGACGTGGTGACCCTGTCCGCCTGGGCCCCGGGTCCGGGCGGCACCCGGGTGGGCCTGGGCGAGGTGACCGGACGGGTGACCGGACCACGGACCGGGCGGTAGCTCACAGGGCTCCGCCGGGCCACCGACCGGACGACAGCTCACAGAACTCCCCCCGGCCACCGACCGGACGACAACTCACAGAACTCCCCCCGGCCACCGACCGGACGACAACTCACAGGGCTCCACCGGGCCACGGACCGGTGGGAAGCGCATCTGGACTGCCGCCCGGCCGGATCAGTTGACCGCTGGGGCCTGACTCACACCGCCCGGCACCGTCATACTGGCGTCGGGCGGTGTGCGCGGCCTCTCCGCACCCGTGCGACGACCACCGGGACACCGAGGTGTCCCACGACACACCGACGCCTCGGCGCCGCCCACCAGAACCGCACCACAGCCAGAACCGCACCACAGCCAGAGCCGCCCTTCTGACCAGGATCCGGAGCCCGTGGCATGACCGTCTGCCTGCTCCTGCTGTTCGTCGTCGCCGTGACCGCCGCGGTGCCGGTGCCGCGCGCACTGACCCGGTCCGCGTGGCCCGAACGGGACCCGGTGGTCGCGCTGTGGGTGTGGCAGTGCCTGGTCGCCACCGTCCTGCTGTGCTGTCTGACGGCACTCGTCCTCGGCGCCGCCGCCGTCTTCGGCACCGTCCGCGCCC
Organism: Streptomyces sp. WG5; assembly: GCF_049974565.1. Lineage (NCBI taxonomy): Bacteria > Bacillati > Actinomycetota > Actinomycetes > Kitasatosporales > Streptomycetaceae > Streptomyces > Streptomyces sp. WG5. The sequence goes on from NZ_JBNGGC010000018.1 coordinate 97,997, forward strand.
AGCTCTTCGCGCCGGCGCCGCCGGCGGTGACCGCTGCCTACAACCTCTCCGCCGGCTCGCCCTGGGCGGCCGCCCTCACCCTGCTGCTGGCAGGCGGCGCCGCCTGGACGACCGCCATGCTCGCCCGCGAGCTCGTCGAGGCGCGCCGCCGACGCGCCCAGTCACGTGCCCACCTGCGCGAACGTGCTCCCGACCTGCCCGCCGGACTCCCCGCCGCCCGCGGCCCCCTGCTGGTCCTGGAGGACGAGTACCCGGACGCCTGGTGGATGCCCGGCAACCCGCCCCAGCTGATCGTCACCACCGGCGCCCTGCAGCGCCTCACCGACCACCAGCTCGACGCCGTCCTCACCCACGAGCGCGGCCACGCCCGGGCCCGCCACGACTGGCTGCTCCACCTGTCCACCGCCCTCGCCACCGGCTTCCCGCGGGTCCCCCTCTTCGCTCACTTCTGCGACCAGACCCACCGCCTGGTCGAACTCTCCGCCGACGACACCGCCTCCCGCCGCTGCGGTCACCTGACCACCGCGCTGGCCCTGATCGAGCTGAACCAGCACCGCGGTGTCCTGTCCTGCTCCTCCAGCCACCGCCTCCTCGGCGAACGCGTCGACCGCCTCCTCGAACCCCCGCCCCGCCTGCTCCCCCGGCACCGGGCCCTGACCACCGCGACAGCCGCCCTGGTCCCCCTGCTTCCTCTGCTGATCACCTTTGCCCCGGGCCTGACGGCGTTGGCCTAGGCAGCCGCGCCACGCGGGACGCCCGACGGGCGCGGCTCGCCCTGGCCTTCAGCAGACCCCCTATATCCACTCGTCGGGCTCGGGCTCCGGCTCCGGCTCCGCCTCGGGCCAGGCGTCCGTGTCGTCCGTGCCGGGGCGGGGGGCGGCCGGCGGACGCCCCGGGGCAGGCGCCGCCGCCGGTCCCTCCAGTCCCGCCAGCACCTCCAGTACGCCCTCCCCGTACGTCGCCAGCTTCTTCTCACCGACCCCGCTGATGCCTCCGAGCTGCCCGATCGATGTGGGCCAGGCGGTGGCGATCTCCCGGAGCGTGGCGTCGTGGAAGATGACGTACGCCGGAACGCCGTGCTCGCGGGCCTGCTCCGCACGCCAGGCCCGCAGCGCCTCGAAGGCGGGGAGCAGTGCGTCGGGCAGTTCGGCCACGGCGGCCTTGGACTTGCGGTCCCCGCGTCCACCGCTCGCCGACCGGGCCGCGGCCGGCTTCTTGGGCTCCTTCCGCAGCGGCACCTCCCGCTCCCGCCGCAGTACCGCCCCGCTGTTCTCGGTCAGCACCAACGTGCCGTACTCGCCCTCGACCGCGAGCAGCCCCTGGGCCAGCATCTGCCGGGCGACGCCACGCCACTCGCCCTCGGTCAGCTCCTCGCCGATGCCGAACACGGAGAGCTGGTCGTGGTCGAACTGGATCACCTTGGCGGTGCGCTTGCCCAGCAGGATGTCGATGATCTGTCCCGCGCCGAACTTCTGCCCGCGCTCCCGCTTCAGCCGCACCACCGTCGACAGCACCTTCTGTGCCGGGACCGTGCCGTCCCAGGTCTCCGGCGGGGTGAGACAGGTGTCGCAGTTGCCGCAGCCGGCCGGGTCCGGGTCCTGCCCGAAGTAGGCGAGGAGCTGGCCGCGGCGGCACTGGGCGGTCTCGCACAGGGCGAGCATCGCGTCCAGGTGGGACTGGGCCCGGCGGCGGAACACCTCGTCACCCTCACCGGACTGGATCAGCTTGCGCTGCTGTATGACGTCGTTGAGGCCGTACGCCATCCAGGCCGTCGACGGCAGCCCGTCACGCCCGGCGCGCCCGGTCTCCTGGTAGTAACCCTCCACCGACTTGGGCAGGTCCAGGTGGGCGACGAACCGCACGTCCGGCTTGTCGATGCCCATGCCGAAGGCGATGGTCGCCACGACCACCAGGCCGTCCTCCCGCAGGAACCTCGACTGGTGGGCCGCGCGGGTGCCCGCGTCGAGGCCCGCGTGGTACGGCACCGCCTCGACTCCGTTGCGCGACAGGAACTCGGCGGTCTTCTCGACGGAGTTGCGCGACAGGCAGTACACGATGCCCGCGTCCCCGGGGTGCTCCTCGCGCAGGAAGCTCAGCAGCTGCTTCTTCGGGTCGGACTTCGGCACGACCCGGTACTGGATGTTGGGCCGGTCGAAGCTCGCCACGAAGTGCCGCGCCGTCGGCATGTTCAGCCGCTCGGTGATCTCGCGGTGCGTCGCGTGCGTGGCCGTCGCCGTGAGCGCCAGGCGGGGCACGTCCGGCCAGCGCTCACCGAGCAGCGACAGGGCGAGGTAGTCGGGCCGGAAGTCGTGGCCCCACTGGGAGACGCAGTGCGCCTCGTCGATCGCGAAGAGGGAGATCTTGCCCCGGGAGAGCAGGTCGAGGGTGCCCTCCAGACGCAGCCGCTCCGGCGCCAGGTACAGCAGGTCCAGTTCGCCGGCGAGGAACTCGGCCTCCACCACCCGCCGCTCGTCGAAGTCCTGCGTGGAGTTCATGAACCCGGCGCGCACACCGAGCGCCCGCAGCGCGTCCACCTGGTCCTGCATCAGCGCGATCAGCGGCGAGACCACGATGCCCGTGCCGGGCCGGACCAGGGACGGGATCTGGTAGCACAGCGACTTGCCGCCACCGGTCGGCATGAGCACGACGGCGTCGCCGCCCGCGATCACGTGGTCGACGACCGCCTCCTGCTCGCCGCGGAAGGCCTCGTACCCGAAGACCCGGTTCAGCGTGGCCAGCGCCTCGCTGTCCACGTCCCTCGCCTGTACTGCCTCTGCCATCTCGCCGATCACGCCCGTCCCGCCCATCGCCTCGTCCCCCGTACGTCCTGCCTCGCCCGTCCGGGCCTTCTGGTCCCGTCCTGTCCGTCCGGTCCGCCCTGTCCCGACCACTGCCTCAACGATAGGGGGCCGCGCCGACAGCCCCGGAGTTATCCACAGGCCGCACACCGTAGCGATCGTCACCCGCGTCAAGGACACGACAGTCGTTCACACGTTCGCGGGAGACCCGTCCGTTTCCGGCGGATAGTCTGATTGCACCCGCGAGACTCCGTCCCATGGGAGCACTGATGAGCGTCGCACCGAAGGCGTCCACGCCCGACTGGCCGATCCCGCCGGAGGGCGGCTGGACCGCGGACGACCTGGACCGGCTTCCGAACCTGCCTCCGCACACGGAGCTGATCGACGGGAGCCTCGTGTTCGTGAGTCCGCAGACCGCTTTTCATGAACGAGCTGTCGACTTCTTCAAGTGGCAGTTGCAGTCGCTGGCCCCTGCCGAGTTCGAGGTCTTCCGTGAGTTCACGATCGACATCGACGCGCAGAACAGGCCGGAGCCGGACGTCATTCTGTTGCGGGCCGATGCCTGGACTGAGTCGGCTCAGACCCGGTTTCCGTCATCGGCCGTCACGCTGGCGGTCGAGGTGGTCTCCACCGACTCGGTCTCACGAGACCGCGAGACCAAGCCTCTGAAGTACGCCAGGGCGAAGATCCCGCACTATTGGCGCGTCGAGAGCGAGAAGGGGCTTGCGGTGGTGCACGCCTTCGAGCTTGAGCCCGCAGTCAAGGCCTACACCAGCGTCGGCATCTTCCGCGAGCGCATGAAGGTGAGCGCGCCCTTCCCGATGGACCTGGACCTGACCGCCATCAAGGCCCGCCCCAGCGCCGAGTAGCCCCCGCACACACGGCAGCGGCCCGGCCTCCCCGAGAGGAGCCGGGCCGCTGCCACAGAGGCGCGAGCGCCGCGTCAGCGCACGAACACCCCCGCCTGCCCCGCCAGGTCCAGGAAGTACTGCGGCGCCACGCCCAGTACCACCGTGACCGCCACACCCACACCGATCGCCGTCATCGTCAGCGGCGACGGCACCGCGACGGTCGGGCCCTCCGGCCGCGGCTCACTGAAGAACATCAGGACGATCACGCGGATGTAGAAGAACGCCGCGATCGCCGACGAGAGCACACCGATCACGACCAGCGGGGCCGCGCCGCCCTCCGCCGCCGCCTTGAACACGGCGAACTTGCCCGAGAACCCGGAGGTCAGCGGGATGCCCGCGAAGGCCAGCAGGAACACCGCGAACACGGCCGCCACCAGCGGCGACCTGCGCCCGAGCCCGGCCCACTTCGACAGGTGCGTCGCCTCGCCGCCCGCGTCGCGCACCAGCGTGACGACCGCGAAGGCGCCGATCGTGACGAAGGAGTACGCGGCCAGGTAGAAGAGGACGGACGAGACGCCGTCCGGCGTGGTCGCGATGACACCGGCGAGGATGAAGCCCGCGTGCGCGATCGACGAGTACGCCAGCAGCCGCTTGATGTCGGTCTGCGTGATCGCGACGATCGCGCCGGCCAGCATGGTGACGATCGCCACGCCCCACATCACCGGCCGCCAGTCCCAGCGCAGGCCGGGCAGGACGACGTAGAGGATGCGGAGCAGCGCGCCGAAGGCCGCCACCTTGGTCGCCGCCGCCATGAAGCCGGTCACCGGTGTCGGCGCGCCCTGGTACACGTCCGGCGTCCACATGTGGAACGGCACCGCGCCCACCTTGAACAGCAGGCCCATGACGATCAGCGCGGACCCGACGAGCAGCAGCGCGTCGTTGCCCATGGTGTCGGCGAGCGCCGGGGTGACGTTCTGCACGGTGCCGTCGACGACCTGCGCGATCGTGCCGTACGACATGGAGCCCGCGTAGCCGTAGAGCAGGGCGATGCCGAACAGGGTGAACGCGGAGGCGAACGCGCCGAGCAGGAAGTACTTGACCGCCGCCTCCTGCGACATCAGCCGCTTGCGGCGGGCCAGCGCGCACAGCAGGTACAGCGGGAGGGAGAAGACCTCCAGGGCCACGAACAGCGTCAGCAGGTCGTTGGCCGCCGGAAAGACCAGCATGCCGGCGACGGCGAAGAGCAGCAGCGGGAACACCTCGGTGGTGGTGAACCCCGCCTTCACCGCCTTCTGCTCGCTCTCGCTGCCCGGCACGGACGCGGCCTGCGCGGCGAAGGAGTCGACGCGGTTGCCGTGCGCCTCCGGGTCGAGGCGCCGCTCGGCGAAGGTGAACAGTCCGACCAGACTCGCCAGCAGGATCGTGCCCTGCAGGAACAGGGCCGGTCCGTCGACGGCGATGGCGCCCATCGCCGCGATGCCCGCCTTGGTCGTGCCGTATCCGCCCGCCGCGAGCGCGACGACCGCGGCGAAGGCGGCGACGAGCGCGACGGCGGACACGAAGGTCTGCACGTAGTAGCGGGACCTGCGCGGCACGAAGGCCTCGATCACGATCCCGATGATCGCCGCGCCGATGACGATGAGGACGGGCGACAGCTGCCCGTACTCGATCTTCGGCGCGTCGATCTTCGCGATCGGATCGGCAGCCGCCGTTGTCCACAGGCTGTGGACGGCTGTTGCGCTCACTTGGCCGCCTCCACCTCAGGCTCGGGGTCCTTCTTCTGTACGTCGGACATGGTCTGCTCCACCGCGGGGTTGACGATGTCCGTGAGGGGCTTCGGGTAGACGCCCAGGAAGATCAGCAGCGCCACCAGCGGCGCCACGACCACCAGCTCACGCACCCGCAGGTCGGGCATCGCCGACACCTCCGGCTTCACCGGGCCCGTCATCGTCCGCTGGTAGAGGACGAGGGTGTAGAGCGCGGCGAGAACGATGCCGAAGGTGGCGATGATGCCGATCACCGGATAGCGCGTGAACGTCCCGACCAGGACCAGGAACTCACTGACGAAGGGCGCGAGACCCGGTAGCGACAGGGTCGCCAGGCCGCCGATCAGGAAGGTGCCGGCGAGCACCGGGGCGACCTTCTGCACTCCGCCGTAGTCGGCGATGAGCCGCGAGCCGCGCCGCGAGATCAGGAAACCGGCGATCAGCATCAGGACGGCGGTCGAGATCCCGTGGTTGACCATGTACAGGGTCGCGCCGGACTGGCCCTGGCTGGTCATCGCGAAGATGCCCATGATGATGAAACCGAAGTGGGAGATCGACGCGTAGGCGATCAGCCGCTTGATGTCGCGCTGGCCGACCGCGAGCAGCGCCCCGTAGATGATGCTGATGACCGCCAGGACGAGAACGACGGGCGTCGCCCACTTGCTCGCCTCCGGGAACAGCTGGAGGCAGAAGCGGAGCATCGCGAAGGTCCCGACCTTGTCGACGACCGCCGTGATGAGCACGGCGGTCGGGGCGGTCGACTCCTGCATGGCGTTGGGCAGCCAGGTGTGCAGCGGCCACAGCGGCGCCTTCACCGCGAAGGCGAAGAAGAAGCCGAGGAACAGCCACCGCTCCGTGCTGGTCGCCATGTCCAGTTCGCCGCTCGCCCGGGCCTCGGCGATCTCGGTGAGCGAGAAGTTCCCGGCGACCACGTACAGCCCGATCACCGCGGCCAGCATGATCAGACCGCCGGCCAGGTTGTAAAGGAGGAACTTCACGGCGGCGTACGACCGCTGCGTCGCCGCCGTCTTCTCACCGTGCTCGTGGGCCCGGTCCCCGAAGCCGCCGATGAGGAAGTACATCGGGATCAGCATGGCTTCGAAGAAGATGTAGAAGAGGAAGACGTCGGTGGCCTCGAAGGAGATGATGACCATCGCCTCGACGGCCAGGATCAGGGCGAAGAAGCCCTGCGTCGGCCGCCACCGGCTGCTGCCGGTCTCCAGGGGATCGGCGTCGTGCCACCCCGCGAGGATGATGAACGGGATCAGCAGGGCGGTCAGCGCGATCAGCGCCACCGCGATGCCGTCCACGCCCAGCTCGTACCGGACGCCGAACTCCGCGATCCAGGAGTGGGACTCGGTGAGCTGGTAGCGGTCGCCGTCGGGGTCGAAACGGATGAGGACCGCGATCGCCAGCGCGAGCGTGGCCAGCGAGACCAGCAGCGCCAGCCACTTGGCAGCGGTGCGTTTCGCGGCCGGCACCGCGGCCGTGGCGATCGCCCCGACGGCCGGAAGGGCCGCCGTGACTGTGAGCAGGGGAAAGGACATCGGTATCAGACCGCCCTCATCAGCAGGGTCGCGGCGACGAGGACCGCCGCACCGCCGAACATCGAGACCGCGTAACTGCGCGCGAACCCGTTCTGCAGCTTGCGCATCCGCCCGGACAGACCGCCGACCGAGGCCGCCGTCCCGTTGACGACCCCGTCGACCAGGCTGTGGTCGACGTAGACCAGGGAGCGCGTGAGGTGCTCGCCGCCGCGCACCAGGACGACGTGGTTGAAGTCGTCCTGGAGCAGGTCGCGCCGGGCGGCCCGGGTGAGCAGCGACCCGCGCGGGGCGACGGCCGGGACCGGACGGCGGCCGTACTGCGCCCAGGCGACCGCCACGCCGATCACCATCACGGCGACCGTGGAGATGGTGACCGTCAGGGCGCTGATCGGGGCGTGGCCGTGGTCGTGTCCGGTGATGGGCTCCAGCCAGTGCACGAAGCGGTCGCCGATGCTGAAGAACGCGCCGCCGAACACCGAACCGACGGCCAGCACGATCATCGGGATCGTCATGATCTTCGGCGACTCGTGCGGGTGGGGCGGCGTGTACGCGCCGCGTGTCTCGGCCGCGGGCTCCACGTCGGACTTCGCGGGCGACGGCGTCGGGACGTTGCGCCAGCGCTCCTCGCCGAAGAACGTCATCAGCATCACGCGCGTCATGTAGTACGCCGTGAGGGCCGCGCCCAGCAGGGCGCAGGCGCCGAGGATCCAGCCCTCGGTGCCGCCCTTGGCGAACGCCGACTCGATGATCTTGTCCTTGGAGAAGAAGCCGGACAGCCCCGGGAAGCCGATGATGGCGAGATAGCCGAGGCCGAAGGTGACGAACGTGACCGGCATGTATCTCCGCAGCCCGCCGTAGCGGCGCATGTCGACCTCGTCGTTCATGCCGTGCATGACCGAGCCCGCGCCGAGGAACAGCCCGGCCTTGAAGAAGCCGTGCGTCACCAGGTGCATGATCGCGAAGACGTAGCCGATGGGACCGAGGCCGGCGGCCAGCACCATGTAGCCGATCTGCGACATGGTCGAGCCGGCCAGTGCCTTCTTGATGTCGTCCTTGGCGCAACCGACGATCGCACCGAACAGCAGCGTGACCGCGCCGACGATGGTGACCACCAGCTGCGCGTCGGGCGCGCCGTTGAAGATGGCGCCGGAACGGACGATCAGGTACACGCCCGCCGTCACCATGGTCGCGGCGTGGATGAGGGCCGAGACCGGGGTCGGGCCCTCCATCGCGTCCCCGAGCCAGGACTGCAGCGGCACCTGGGCGGACTTGCCGCAGGCGGCGAGCAGCAGCATCAGCGCGATCGCGGTGAGCTTGCCCTCGTCGGCTCCGCCTGCGAGTCCGGCCTCCCCGTGGCCGCCGAGCACCGGCCCGAAGGCGAAGGTGCCGAACCACAGGAACATCAGCATGATCGCGATGGACAGGCCCATGTCGCCGACGCGGTTGACCAGGAAGGCCTTCTTCGCCGCGGTGGCGGCGCTGGGCTTGTGCTGCCAGAAGCCGATCAGCAGGTAGGAGGCGAGGCCGACGCCCTCCCAGCCGACGTACAGCAGCAGGTAGTTGTCGGCGAGGACCAGCAGCAGCATCGCCGCGAGGAACAGGTTCAGGTAGCCGAAGAAGCGGCGGCGGCGTTCGTCGTGCTCCATGTACGCGACCGAGTACAGGTGGATGAGCGAGCCGACGCCGGTGATCAGCAGGACGAACGTCATCGACAACTGGTCGAGCCGGAAGGCGACGTCGGCCTGGAAGCCCTCCACCGGGATCCAGCTGAACAGGTGCTGGGTCAGGGTGCGGTCCTCGGCGCCGCTGCCGAGCATGTCGGTGAAGAGGACGACACCGATCACGAAGGAGGCCGCCGCGAGCAGCGTGCCGATCCAGTGGCCGACGGCGTCCAGCCGGCGCCCGCCGCACAGCAGGACCACCGCTCCGAGCAGGGGCGCCGCCACCAGCAGCGCAATCAGATTCTCTGCGTTAGTCACGGTTCTAGCGACCCCTCACAGCTTCATCAGGCTGGCGTCGTCGACCGAGGCCGAGTGGCGGGAACGGAACAGGGACACGATGATCGCGAGCCCGACCACGACCTCCGCGGCGGCGACGACCATCGTGAAGAAGGCGATGATCTGGCCGTCGAGGTTGCCGTGCATCCGGGAGAAGGCGACGAACGCGAGGTTGCAGGCGTTGAGCATGAGCTCGATGCACATGAAGACCACGATCGCGTTGCGCCTGATCAGTACGCCGGTGGCACCGATCGTGAACAGCAGGGCCGCGAGGTAGAGGTAGTTGACGGGGTTCACTTCGGCGCCTCCTCGGACCGCTTGGAGTTGCCGGACTCGACCGCCCTGCGCTCGAGGCGCTCCTCGGACCGCTGCTCCAGCGCCTTCAGATCACCCAGCGCCTCCATCGACACGTCGCGGATCTGGCCCCGTTCGCGCAGTGTCCTGCTGACGGTGAGCTCGGACGGGGTGCCGTCGGGCAGCAGGCCCGCGATGTCGACCGCGTTGTGCCGGGCATACACGCCGGGCGCCGGCAGCGGCGGCAGGTGCTTGCCCTCGCGGACGCGCCGCTCGGCCAGTTCGCGCTGGGTCGCCGCCCGTTCGGTGCGCTCGCGGTGGGTGAGCACCATGGCGCCGACCGCGGCCGTGATGAGCAGGGCGCCGGTGATCTCGAAGGCGAAGACGTACTTGGTGAAGATGAGGGACGCGATGCCCTCCACGTTGCCGTTCGCGTTCGCCTGGGCGAGGCCGCTGAACTCCGTGACGGACGCGTTGCCGATGCCGGCGATCAGCAGGATGCCGAAGCCGAGCCCGGACAGCAGCGCCAGCCAGCGCTGGCCCTTGATGGTCTCCTTCAGGGAGTCCGCCGCGGTGACACCGACGAGCATCACCACGAACAGGAACAGCATCATGATCGCGCCGGTGTAGACGATGATCTGCACCACGCCGAGGAAGTAGGCGCCGTTGGCGAGGTAGAACACCGCCAGGATGATCATGGTCCCGGCGAGGCAGAGCGCACTGTGCACGGCCCTCTTCATGAAGACGGTGCACAGGGCGCCGATCACCGCGACCGTGCCGAGGATCCAGAACTGGACGGCCTCTCCGGTCGAGGTGCCGGCAGCGAGAGTCGCTGCGGCGGCGAGCTGCCCGGTCATCGGCGGATCACCTCCTCCGACGCCGGTTCGGTCCCGCCGAAGGTCGAGTCGGCCTCCTGGACGACCTCTCCCTCGGAGTGGGCGACCTGCTGGACCGTCCCGGGGGCGGCCTCGGTGACCAGGCCCCGGTAGTAGTCCTGCTCGTCCATGCCCGGGTAGATGGCGTGGGGCGAGTCGACCATGCCCTCCTCCAGGCCGGCCAGCAGCTGCTCCTTGGTGAAGATGAGGTTGGCGCGGCTGGAGTCGGCCAGCTCGAACTCGTTGGTCATCGTCAGCGCGCGCGTGGGGCACGCCTCGATGCACAGGCCGCACAGGATGCAGCGGGCGTAGTTGATCTGGTAGACGCGGCCGTACCGCTCACCGGGCGAGTAGCGCTCCTCGTCGGTGTTGTCCGCACCCTCCACGTAGATGGCGTCGGCGGGACACGCCCAGGCACACAGCTCGCAGCCGACGCACTTCTCCAGGCCGTCCGGATGGCGGTTGAGCTGGTGCCGCCCGTGGAAACGCGGAGCGGTGGTCTTCTGCTGCTCCGGGTACTGCTCGGTCAGCCGCTTCTTGAACATGGCCTTGAAGGTCACGCCGAAGCCGGCCACGGGGTTCAGGAAACCGGGGTCGGTCTCCTTGGGTTCCTCAGCCATCGGACGCCTCCTTTCCATCCGTAGATCCGCCCGGAGATTCGTCACTCCGAGTATCGGGTCCGCCACTGACGATCAGTTCCCGCTCGCGGCGCGGACGGCGTCGCGGCACCGGTGGCAGCTCCTGGCCGGGCATCGGCGGTACGGGGAATCCGCCGGCCATCGGGTCGAAGGCGGCCGGCTCCTCCACGGGTCCCTCGGCCTGCTTGCCCTTCTCGCGGTACATGTCGACGACGAAGGACAGCACCAGCAGGGCCAGGACACCGCCGGCGACGTAAAGGGCGATGTCGGTGAAGTCGTAGCCCTCGTTCCTGAGGGCCCGCACGGTCGCGACCAGCATCAGCCAGACCAGGGAGACCGGGATGAGGACCTTCCAGCCGAGCTTCATCAGCTGGTCGTAGCGGACCCGGGGGAGCGTGCCGCGCAGCCAGATGAAGAAGAACAGCAGCAACTGGACCTTGACCACGAACCAGAGCAGCGGCCACCAGCCGTGGTTGGCGCCCTCCCAGAAGGTGCTGACCGGCCACGGGGCCCGCCAGCCGCCGAGGAACAGCGTGGTGGCGACCGCCGAGACCGTCACCATGTTCACGTACTCGGCGAGCATGAACATCGCGAACTTGATCGAGGAGTACTCGGTGTTGAAGCCGCCCACCAGGTCGCCCTCGGACTCCGGCATGTCGAAGGGGGCGCGGTTGGTCTCGCCGATCATGGTGACGACGTAGAGGATGAAGGAGACCGGCAGCAGCACGATGTACCAGCGGTCACCCTGCTGGGAGACGATCTCCGAGGTCGACATCGACCCCGAGTAGAGGAACACCGAGGCGAACGCGGCGCCCATCGCGATCTCGTAGGAGATCATCTGCGCACAGGAGCGCAGTCCGCCGAGCAGCGGGTACGTGGAGCCGGAACTCCAGCCCGCGAGCACGATGCCGTAGATGCCGACCGAGGCGACCGCCAGGATGAACAGCAGCGCGATCGGCAGGTCGGTGAGCTGCATGGCGGTGCGGTGGCCGAAGATCGAGACCTCGTTGCCGGCCGGTCCGAACGGGATCACCGCGATCGCCATGAAGGCGGGGATGGCCGCGACGATCGGCGCGAGGACGTACACCGCCTTGTCGGCGCGCTTGACGACGACGTCTTCCTTGAGCATCAGCTTGATGCCGTCGGCGAGCGACTGGAGCAGGCCCCAGGGGCCGTGCCGGTTCGGGCCGATGCGCAACTGCATCCAGGCGACGACCTTGCGCTCCCACACGATGGAGAACAGCACGGTCACCATCAGGAAGGCGAAGCAGAACACCGCCTTGATGACGACCAGCCACCAGGGGTCGGTGCCGAACATCGAGAGGTCTTCAGCGGCGAGGTACGGGCTCATGCCTCCACCTCCTTGGGGGCCCCAGCGGCGGGCGTCGCCGGACCGATGCGGACGAGGTTTCCGGGCAGCGCCCCGGCGCCGGAGGCGACGCCGGTGCCGGCCGAGTTCAGCGGGAGCCAGACCACCCGGTCGGGCATCTCGGTGACCTGCAGCGGGAGTTCGACGACTCCGGCGGGGCCGGTCACGGCCAGGAGGTCGCCGTCCTTGACGCCCGCCTCGGCGGCCGTGGCGGCCGACACGCGCGCGCGTGCGGCGTGCCGGGTACCGGCGAGCGCCTCGTCGCCCCGCTGGAGGAGGCCCTGGTCCAGCAGCAGCCGGTGCCCGGCCAGTACGGCCTCCCCGGCGGCCGGCCGCGGCAGCGCGCTCGCGGTCTGCAGCGGTTCACCGGCGCACGGCCCGTCCCAGGTGCCGAGCCGGTCGATCTCCGCGCGCGTGGTGCGCAGATCCGGCAGACCCAGGTGTACGTCCATGGCGTCGGCGAGCATCTGGAGCACACGGGCGTCGGCGGGCGCGAGGCGGCGGGTCATCTGGTCGGGCTTGAGCGCGGCCTCGAAGAACCGCGCCCGGCCCTCCCAGTTCAGGAAGGTCCCGGCCTTCTCGGCGACCGCGGCGACGGGCAGGACGACGTCGGCGAGCTCGGTGACCTCGCTGGGCCGCAGCTCCAGCGACACCACGAAGCCGGCCTCGGCGAGTGCCGCACGCGCGCGTGCCGGGTCGGGCAGGTCGGCGACCTCCACGCCCGCCACCAGCAGGGCCTGCAGCTCTCCCCGGGCCGCGGCCTCCACGATCTCGCCGGTGTCACGGCCGTAACGGTGCGGGAGGTCGGCCAGGCCCCAGACCGCGGCGACCTCCTCGCGCGCGCGGGCGTCGGTCGCCGGACGGCCGCCCGGCAGCAGCGACGGCAGCGCACCCGCCTCGATCGCGCCTCGCTCCCCGGCCCGGCGCGGGATCCACACCAGCCGGGCACCGGTCGCGGTGGCGGTCCGTACGGCGGAGGTGAGGCCGCCGGCCACGGCCGCCAGCCGCTCCCCGACGACGATCACGGCACCCTCGGCGCGCAGGGCCTCGGCGGCCCGTGCCCCGTCGTTCTCCAGGCCGACGCCGCTCGCGAGGGCGTCCAGCCACTCGGTCTCGGTGCCGGGAGCGGCCGGGAGCAGGGTGCCGCCGGCCTTCTCCAGTCCCCGTGTGGTGTGCGTGGCCAGCGAGAAGACCTTCTGCCCGTGCTTGCGCCAGGCCTTGCGCAGCCGCAGGAAGACGCCGGGCGCCTCCTCCTCGGCCTCGAACCCGACCAGCAGGACGGCGGGCGCCTTCTCCAGCGCGGTGTACGTGACGCCCGTACCGTCGAGGTCGCGTCCGCGGCCGGCGATCCGGGAGGCCAGGAAGTCGGCCTCCTCGGCGCTGTGCACGCGCGCGCGGAAGTCGATGTCGTTGGTGTCGAGTGCCACGCGCGCGAACTTGCTGTACGCGTAGGCGTCCTCCACGGTGAGCCGGCCGCCGGTCAGCACACCGGTCCGGCCCCGCGAGGCGAGCAGCCCCTGCGCGGCGATCTGCAGGGCCTCCGGCCAGGAGGCCGGCTCCAGGTCGCCCTCGGCGTTGCGCACCAGCGGCGTCGTCAGCCGGTCCCGCTGCTGCGCGTACCGGAAGGCGAAGCGCCCCTTGTCGCAGATCCACTCCTCGTTGACCTCGGGATCGTCGGCCGCGAGGCGCCGCATGACCTTGCCGCGCCGGTGGTCGGTGCGGGTCGCGCAGCCGCCGGAGCAGTGCTCGCACACGGACGGCGAGGAGATCAGGTCGAAGGGGCGGGAGCGGAACCGGTACGCCGCCGAGGTGAGCGCGCCGACCGGGCAGATCTGGATGGTGTTGCCGGAGAAGTACGACTCGAAGGGGTCGCCCTCTCCGGTGCCGACCTGCTGGAGCGCGCCGCGCTCGATCAGCTCGATCATCGGGTCGCCCGCGACCTGGTTGGAGAACCGGGTGCAGCGCGCGCACAGCACGCACCGCTCGCGGTCGAGCAGCACCTGCGTGGAGATCGGCACGGGCTTCTCGTAGGTCCGCTTCCTGCCCTCGAAGCGGGAGTCGGCCTGGCCGTGCGACATCGCCTGGTTCTGCAGCGGGCACTCGCCGCCCTTGTCGCAGACCGGGCAGTCCAGCGGGTGGTTGATGAGCAGCAGCTCCATCACACCGTGCTGGGCCTTCTCGGCGACGGGCGAGGTCAGGTGGGTCTTCACCACCATCCCGTCGGTGCAGGTGATGGTGCAGGAGGCCATGGGCTTGCGCTGGCCCTCGACCTCGACGATGCACTGGCGGCAGGCGCCGGCCGGGTCGAGGAGGGGGTGGTCGCAGAACCGGGGGATCTCGATGCCGAGCTGCTCGGCGGCCCGGATGACCAGGGTGCCCTTGGGCACGCTGATCTCGACGCCGTCGATCGTCAGCGATACGAGGTCCTCCGGCGGGACCGCCGCCTCTCCCCCACCCGAGGGAGCATGGGTGGTCACGGTCATGCCTTCACCTCCGTGCGGTCGGCCCAGGCCGTCGACTTGGCCGGGTCGAAGGGACAGCCGCGTCCCGTGATGTGCTGCTCGTACTCCTCGCGGAAGTACTTGAGCGAGGAGAAGATCGGCGAGGCGGCACCGTCGCCGAGGGCGCAGAAGGACTTGCCGTTGATGTTGTCGGCGATGTCGTTCAGCTTGTCGAGGTCGCTCATCGAGCCCTTGCCGGCCTCGATGTCGCGCAGCAGCTGGACGAGCCAGTACGTTCCCTCGCGGCACGGTGTGCACTTGCCGCAGGACTCGTGGGCGTAGAACTCGGTCCAGCGGGTGACGGCGCGCACGACGCAGGTCGTCTCGTCGAAGCACTGGAGCGCCTTGGTGCCGAGCATGGAACCGGCGGCGCCCACTCCTTCGTAGTCGAGGGGGACGTCGAGGTGCTCGTCGGTGAACATCGGCGTCGAGGAGCCGCCCGGCGTCCAGAACTTCAGCCGGTGGCCGGGGCGCATGCCGCCGCTCATGTCGAGGAGCTGGCGCAGCGTGATGCCGAGCGGGGCCTCGTACTGGCCGGGGCCCGCGACGTGGCCGCTGAGGGAGTAGAGCGTGAAGCCCGGGGACTTCTCGCTGCCCATCGACCTGAACCAGTCCTTGCCCTTGTTCAGGATCGCGGGAACCGACGCGATCGATTCGACGTTGTTCACCACAGTCGGGCAGGCGTAGAGGCCGGCCACAGCAGGAAAGGGGGGACGGAGCCGCGGTTGACCCCGGCGGCCTTCGAGCGAGTCGAGCAGTGCGGTCTCCTCACCGCAGATGTACGCGCCCGCGCCCGCGTGCACGGTGAGTTCGAGGTCGAGTCCGCTGCCCAGGATGTTCTCGCCGAGGAAGCCGGCCGCGTAGGCCTCGCGCACGGCCTCGTGCAACCGCCGCAGCACGGGGACGACTTCACCACGCAGATAGATGAAGGCATGCGAAGACCTGATGGCGTAGCACGCGATGACGATGCCCTCGATGAGGCTGTGCGGGTTCGCGAAGAGGAGCGGGATGTCCTTGCAGGTCCCCGGCTCCGACTCGTCGGCGTTGACCACCAGATAGTGGGGCTTGCCGTCTCCCTGGGGAATGAACTGCCACTTCATCCCCGTCGGGAACCCCGCGCCGCCGCGTCCGCGCAGACCCGATTCCTTGACGTACGCGATCAGGTCGTCGGGCGACATCGCCAGCGCCTTGCGGAGCCCCTCGTACCCCTCGTGCCTCCGGTAGACGTCCAGAGTCCAGGACTCGTCCTCGTCCCAGAAGGCCGACAGCACGGGTGCGAGCAGCTTCTCCGGACTGGTGCCCTTGATCTCGGCTGCCACGGTCATCACTCCCCCTCCTCGGCGGTAGGCCCTGCCGGGTTGGAAGGGTCGGATGCCGATGTGTCCAGCGGCGCGTCGTGCGAGCTGAGGTGTTCCGTCGGGGACGGGTCGTGCACGGCCCGGTCCTGCGGCGCGTCGTGCGGTCCGCCGTCCCGCGGGTGCACCACGCGCGCGGCGGGCGCCTCGCCCTTGGCCAGCTTGAGCCCGGCCAGGGAGGCGGGACCCGCGCTGCCGCCGGCCGCGACGGCGCCGTCCCGCTCGTCGGGGAAGCCCGCCAGGATCCGGGCCGTCTCCTTGAAGGTGCAGATCGGCGCACCGCGCGTGGGCGTCACCGTCCGTCCCGCGCGCAGGTCGTCGACGAGGCGCCTGACGCTCGCCGGGGTCTGGTTGTCGAAGAACTCCCAGTTGACCATCACGACCGGCGCGAAGTCGCAGGCCGCGTTGCACTCGATGTGCTCCAGGGTGACCTTGCCGTCCTCGGTGGTCTCCCCGTTGCCGACGCCCAGGTGCTCCTGGAGGGACTCGAAGATCGCGTCGCCGCCCATGACCGCGCACAGTGTGTTGGTGCAGACGCCGACCTGGTAGTCGCCGCTCGGCCTGCGCCGGTACATGGTGTAGAAGGTGGCGACCGCGGTGACCTCGGCCGTGGTCAGGTCCAGCACGTCCGCGCAGAACCGCATCCCGGTGCGCGTGACGTGTCCCTCCTCCGACTGCACGAGGTGCAGCAGCGGCAGGAGGGCGGACCGGGAGTCCGGGTAGCGGGCGATGATCTCGCGCGCGTCGGTCTCCAGCCGGGCCCGGACGTCGTCCGGGTAGGCGGGCGCGGGCAGTTCCGGCATGCCCAGGCTGACGCCCCGCTCCGAAGAAGAGGTGGTCACCGGTCGACGCCTCCCATCACGGGGTCGAGGGACGCCACGGCCACGATGACGTCGGCGACCTGGCCGCCCTCGCACATCGCCGCCATGGCCTGCAGGTTGGTGAAGGACGGGTCGCGGAAGTGGACCCGGAAGGGGCGGGTGCCGCCGTCGGAGACGACGTGCACCCCGAGCTCGCCCTTGGGCGACTCGACCGCCGTGTAGGTCTGGCCCGGTGGCACCCGGAAGCCCTCGGTGACCAGCTTGAAGTGGTGGATCAGGGCCTCCATGGAGGTGCCCATGATCTTCTTGATGTGGTCGAGGGAGTTGCCCAGTCCGTCCGGTCCCAGGGCGAGCTGGGCGGGCCAGGCGATCTTCTTGTCGCCGACCATGACCGGCCCGGGCTGGAGCCGGTCCAGGCACTGCTCGATGATCCGGAGCGACTGGCGCATCTCCTCCAGCCGGATCAGGAAGCGGCCGTAGGCGTCACAGGTGTCGGCGGTCGGGACGTCGAAGTCGTACGTCTCGTAGCCGCAGTACGGCTGGGTCTTGCGCAGGTCGTGCGGCAGGCCGGTGGACCTGAGGACGGGGCCGGTGGCACCGAGGGCCATGCAGCCGGCCAGGTCGAGGTAGCCGACGTCCTGCATGCGGCCCTTGAAGATGGGGTTCCCGGTGGCGAGCTTGTCGTACTCCGGGAGGTTCTTCTTCATCTTCTTCACGAACTCGCGGATCTGGTCCACCGCGCCGGGCGGCAGGTCCTGGGCGAGTCCTCCCGGGCGGATGTACGCGTGGTTCATCCTGAGGCCGGTGATCAGCTCGTAGATGTCGAGGACCAGCTCACGGTCGCGGAAGCCGTAGATCATGATCGTGGTGGCGCCGAGTTCCATGCCGCCGGTGGCGATGCACACCAGGTGCGAGGAGAGCCGGTTCAGCTCCATCAGCAGGACCCGGATGACCGTGGCACGGTCCGGGATCTCGTCCTCGATGCCGAGGAGCTTCTCGACGCCCAGGCAGTACGCCGTCTCGTTGAAGAACGACGTCAGGTAGTCCATGCGCGTCACGAACGTGGTGCCCTGCGTCCAGGTCCGGTACTCGAGGTTCTTCTCGATGCCGGTGTGCAGGTAGCCGATGCCGCAGCGGGCCTCGGTGACCGTCTCGCCGTCGATCTCCAGGATGAGGCGGAGGACGCCGTGGGTGGAGGGGTGCTGCGGGCCCATGTTGACGACGATGCGCTCGTCGTCGGTGCGGGCGGCGGACTGGACGACCTCGTCCCAGTCACCGCCGGTGACCGTGTAGACGGTGCCTTCGGTGGTCTCGCGCGCGGAGGCCGCGGACGCTGACTGTGTGCTGCTCACGAGTACGACCTCCGCTGGTCCGGAGCCGGGATCTGGGCGCCCTTGTACTCGACGGGGATGCCGCCGAGGGGGTAGTCCTTGCGCTGCGGGAAGCCCTGCCAGTCGTCCGGCATCATGATCCTCGTCAGGGCCGGGTGGCCGTCGAAGACGAGACCGAAGAAGTCGTACGTCTCGCGCTCGTGCCAGTCGTTCGTCGGGTAGACGGAGACCAGTGACGGGATGTGCGGATCGCTGTCGGGGGCGCTGACTTCGAGGCGGATCAGCCGGTTGTGGGTGATCGAGCGCAGGTGGTAGACGGCGTGCAGCTCGCGGCCCTTGTCGTGCGGGTAGTGGACGCCGCTGACGCCGGTGCAGAACTCGAACCGCAGGGCCGGGTCGTCGCGCAGCGTGCGGGCGACGCGGACCAGATGCTCGCGCTCGATGTGGAAGGTCAGCTCGTCGCGGTCGACGACCGTCTTCTCGATGGCGTTGCCGGGCAGGAGTCCCTGCTCCTCGAGCGCGCCCTCGAGTTCGTCGGCGACCTCGTCGAACCACCCGCCGTAGGGCCTGCTCGCCGGTCCGGGGAGCCGGACGGAGCGGACCAGGCCGCCGTAGCCGGAGGTGTCGCCGCCGTTGTTGGCGCCGAACATGCCGCGCTGGACGCGGATCTCCTCGCCGCCCTGGCCGCGTTGGCCGGGGAGGTTCTCCGCGGAGAGGTCCTTCTCCGGGTTCACCCCGTTCGCGGCACCCGCCGCGTCGTTGGCGCCGCCCGCGGCCTTGTCCGCGTCACCCGACGTGTTCTTCGCGTCGCTCACCGCAGCAGCCCCTTCATCTCGATGGTGGGCAGGGCCTTGAGCGCCGCTTCCTCCGCCTCACGGGCCGCTTCCTCTGCGTTCACCCCGAGCTTGGAGCTCTGGATCTTCTGGTGGAGCTTGAGGATGGCGTCCATCAGCATCTCGGGCCGCGGCGGGCAGCCGGGGAGATAGATGTCGACCGGGACGATGTGGTCGACGCCCTGGACGATCGCGTAGTTGTTGAACATGCCGCCCGACGAGGCGCAGACCCCCATGGAGATCACCCACTTCGGGTTCGGCATCTGGTCGTAGACCTGCCGCAGCACCGGCGCCATCTTCTGGCTGACCCGGCCCGCGACGATCATCAGGTCGGCCTGCCGCGGTGACCCGCGGAAGACCTCCATGCCGAAGCGCGCCAGGTCGTAGCGGCCGGCGCCGGTGGTCATCATCTCGATGGCACAGCAGGCGAGGCCGAAGGTGGCGGGGAAGACGGACGACTTGCGTACCCAGCCCGCGGCCTGCTCGACGGTGGTCAGCAGGAAGCCGCTCGGCAGTTTTTCTTCGAGTCCCATGTCAAAGGCCCCTCAGTCCCATTCCAGGCCGCCGCGCCGCCATACGTACGCGTACGCGACGAAGACGGTGAGCACGAAGAGCAGCATCTCCACGAGCCCGAAAATCCCCAGGGCGTCGAAGGTGACGGCCCAGGGGTAGAGGAAGACGATCTCGATATCGAAGATGATGAAGAGCATCGCCGTCAGGTAGTACTTGATGGGGAAGCGCCCGCCGCCGGCCGGCGTGGGGGTCGGCTCGATGCCGCACTCGTAGGCCTCGAGCTTCGCCCGGTTGTACCGCTTCGGACCGATCAGCGTGGCCATGACCACGGAGAAGATCGCAAAGCCTGCCCCGAGGGCTCCCAGTACGAGGATGGGCGCATACGCGTTCACCGCTCCTCGCTCCTCTCAGTCGGCATTGACTGCATGGGCTCCCCCCTGGTCGAGCGAAGCCGAGACCGGGGAGGTTGCATCGGACTCACCACCGCCCCAGCAGCCCCACGAGCCCCGCTCGTCCCGGCGAAGATCGCGAACATGTGAAGCAGGTCACAAGCCCAACTGCCTCGCATCCTATGCCCGCCGCTCTGTGATCTGCGACACGGGGTATCGCACAAGCTTTGTGATCTCCACCACCTGACGAAGGATCATGAAGTCGGATGAGCGGTGATCTTCACACAAGAAGCGTTCACCTGATCACCAGAGGTGACATTTTCGCTCTCCGTCGCTGGCCAGAGGGGGCGATCAGGGGGCGTCTCCATATCAAGATGCTTCCCTTGCATGCAAATTCGCGCCGGACGGGATCACTTGATAGAGGGCGCGTTCACACATCGGAGGGAGGTGCCGGGTGCGATGTGGACGCGTGCGCGCGTTCACGAGCGCGAGGGACCCGGCCTCGCGCCACGGACGCGGCCGACGGGGCAACCGTTCCGTGACGTGCGCCACATCCATGAGAGACGTCTGAGAACCGGGCTTGGCCAACTGTCCCAACAAGTGGTAAGCGCGGGGCAATTCGGGCGTAACGATCAAAGACCGTGATCACAGGCCGGTTACGGACCGCCCGCAATGTCCGCTAGGGCGTCAATAAGGAGCGACACGCCCGGGATTCGACTCCTGATTGAACAACTGTGGCGCAGCCCACGTTTCTTGAAGGTATGGAGGAGCTCCTGATACCGGTTGTCCCTATGTCCCACACCGCTCACATACGCAGCCACCGGAAGCCCCGCCGCAGCGCGTCGACCATCGCGATGCGGGCCGGAGTTGCCGGTGGCGTCCTCAGCACCCTGGCAGTGGCCGGGGCGTCGGGTTCGGCCAACGCGGCCGAACCGGTGACGCAGACCCTCGAACTGCCCACCCTGACGGCCGACCTGGCCGCTCAGATCGCCCAGTCCGCGGACGTCACGCAGCAGGCGGCCGCGAGCTACGAGCTGCAGGCCGAGCGTGACGCGGCCGCCGCGCAGGCCGCCAAGAAGGCCGAGGCGGACCTCGCCGAGGCCAAGAAGAAGGCCGCGGAAGACAAGCGGAAGGCCGCGGAGGCCGCGCGCCAGGCGGCCGCCGAGCGCGCCTCGCGCAGCGCCGAGCGCGCCACCCTGAGCGCCTCGGTGGACACCGGGTCCTCCGACGGCTCGGGCAGCAGCGTCGGCAGCAGCAGCTCGTCCTCGGCCACCGGTTCGGCCGCCGCGGTCGTCTCCTTCGTGCAGTCCCAGGTCGGCGACGCCTACGTCTCCGGCGGTACCGGCCCCAACTCGTGGGACTGCTCCGGCCTGGTGCAGGCCGCCTTCAAGCAGGTCAACATCGACCTGCCGCGCGTCTCCCAGGCCCAGTCGACCGCCGGCACCCAGGTCGGACTGGACAACCTCCAGCCGGGCGACATCCTGTACTGGGGCGGTGCGGGCAGCGCGTACCACGTGGGCGTGTACGTCGGTGACGGCATGTTCGTCGGCGCGCAGAACTCGTCCACCGGCGTCGTCAAGGCGTCGCTGTCGTACGACCCGCCGAGCGGTGCGGTGCGCGTGCTGTAGTCCCCGCACGCACACCCGCGCACCCGCGCACCGCGGACACATCCGCACGAAGGGCCGCAGCCGCTCAAGGGGCAGCGGCCCTTCGGCCTCTCCTGGCATGCTCGGCCCGGGCCGGTTCCCGTCGGCCCGTCCACGAGCCGAAGGAGAACGCCATGCCGAGTGTGTTCGTACAGGGCCGGCCCGCCGCCGCCTCCTACCCGCCGCTCGCGCCCGAGGCCCGGCGCGGGTCGGTGCGGCGTGTCACCGAGGTCGGCGAAGGGGTGCTGCACAGGCCGTGCCGGGACGTCACCGAGTTCGGACCCGACCTCGCCGCACTCGTCGACGACATGTTCCGCACGATGTACGTGGCCGAGGGTGCCGGGCTGGCGGCGAATCAGGTCGGCGTGGGGCTGCGCGTGTTCGTCTACGACTGTCTCGACGACGACGGTGTCCGACATGTCGGGCACATCGTCAACCCGGTGCTGGAGCCCCTCGCCCCGGCCGCACGCCGGCTGCTCGACGACGGTGAGGGGTGTCTGTCGGTGCCGGGCGCCGTCATGGCCGTACCCCGGCCCGACCGGGCCGTCGTACGGGGCCTCGACCGGGACGGCGCCCCGCTCGTCGTCGAGGGCACCGGCTACTTCGCGCGCTGCCTCGCCCACGAGACCGACCACGTGAACGGGCACGTCTACCTGGACCGGCTCTCCGGCCGGGACCGGAAGGCGGCGCTGCGGCAGTCGGCGGACCGGCGGGGCGAGGTCCTCGCGCGCCGGGCCGCCAACGCCGCGGCCCTCGGCTGACCCTCCGGGTCAGGCCTTCGGTGCGACCTTGCTCAGTCCGTTGATGATGCGGTCCATCGCGTCGCCGCCCGTCGGGTCCGTCAGGTTGGCGAGCATCTTGAGGGTGAACTTCATCAGGACGGGGTGGGTGAGACCGCGCTGGGTCGCGATCTGCATGACCTTCGGGTTGCCGATGAGCTTCACGAAGGCGCGGCCCAGCGTGTAGTAGCCGCCGTAGGTGTCCTTCAGGACGCGCGGGTAGCGCAGGAGGGCGCTTTCGCGCTGGGCCGGCGTGGCCCGCGCATGTGCCTGGACGATGACGTCGGCGGCGATCTGGCCGGACTCCATGGCGTAGGCGATGCCCTCGCCGTTGAAGGGGTTCACCAGGCCGCCGGCGTCGCCGACGAGGAGGAGGCCCTTCGTGTAGTGCGGCTGGCGGTTGAAGGCCATCGGCAGGGCGGCACCGCGGATCGGGCCGGTCATGTTGTCCGGGGTGTACCCCCAGTCCTCCGGCATGGACGCGCACCAGGCCTTGAGGATCTCGCGCCAGTCGAGCTCCTTGAAGGCGGCGGAGGTGTTCAGGACGCCCAGGCCGACGTTCGAGGTGCCGTCGCCCATGCCGAAGATCCAGCCGTAGCCCGGCAGGAGGCGGTCCTGGGCGCCGCGGCGGTCCCACAGCTCCAGCCAGGACTCCAGGTAGTCGTCGTCGTGGCGCGGCGAGGTGAAGTACGTACGGACCGCGACGCCCATCGGACGGTCCTCGCGGCGGTGCAGGCCCATCGCCAGGGACAGCCGCGTGGAGTTGCCGTCGGCGGCCACGACCAGCGGGGCGTGGAAGGTGACCTCGCGCTTCTCCTCCCCCAGCTTGGCGTGCACGCCGGTGATGCGGCCGGTGCGCTCGTCGGTCACGGGGGCGCCGACGTTGCAGCGCTCGTACAGGCGGGCACCGGCCTTCTGGGCCTGCCGGGCGAGCTGCTCGTCGAAGTCGTCGCGCTTGCGGACGAGTCCGTAGTCGGGGAAGGAGGCGAGATCCGGCCAGTCCAGCTGGAGGCGGGAGCCCCCGCCGATGATGCGCAGTCCCTTGTTGCGCAGCCAGCCGGCCTCCTCGGAGATGTCGATGCCCATGGCCACGAGCTGCTTGACCGCGCGCGGGGTGAGTCCGTCACCGCAGACCTTCTCCCGGGGGAAGGCGGTCTTCTCCAGCAGGAGGACGTCGAGCCCTGCCTTGGCCAGGTGGTACGCGGTAGTGGAGCCGGCTGGCCCCGCGCCCACGACGATCACATCGGCGGTGTTGTCGGAGAGGGGCTCGGTCACGGCGGGATCTCCCCAGAGTTCGGAATCTGCGTGCCGACGGGCACTGGACATGGGCAGTCTATTCAGCGTCACCGACCACCCGGCTGAAGGGCTGCCCAGTGAAGCGACCTCTCCCCGCTGTACGGTTGCGCGTCCCCACCGACGAGGACGCCGTCGCCTGGCACCGGATCTTCGACGACCCGGACGTCATGGAGTTCCACGGCGGGAGGTCCGCGGAACTGTCCGTCTACGAGGAACTCACCGCCCGCCAGCGCCGGCACGACGCCGAGCGCGGCTTCTGCCTGTGGTCCGTCGTGGACGAGGACGGCCGGGTCATAGGCTTCACCGGCGCGCAGCCGTGGCCGCAGGACTGGGGTCCCAAGGGCGAGATCGAGATCGGCTGGCGCCTCGGGCGGGCGCACTGGGGCAAGGGGTACGTCACGGCGGCGGCCCGGCAGACGGTGGAACGGGTTCGGGCGGCGGGTGTGGCGGAGGTGGTCGCGATGGTCGACGCCCGCAACGCGCGGTCCATCGCGGTCACGGAGCGGCTGGGCATGCGACTCGCCGAGGTCTTCACCACCCCGCTCTCCCAGCAGCGGGGTCACTGCTACCGGCTCCCCCTGCATCAGGGATCATGACGGAAGGTGACCGGTGGTCACGGTACGTCCCGTTCCGCTTCCGGGCGGTGCGCGGCGGAGCTGCTCTGCCGGGTACCGCTGGGGGCGGCGTACCTGCGCCCGGTGCCCGGTGCCCGAGAAGTCCGACGTCCGTGACCTCCTCAGCGCTCCTCGGACCCGCTCTCCTTGAAGCCCCGGTGCAGCGCCACCACGCCGCCCGTGAGGTTCCGGTACGCCACCTTGGACCAGCCGGCCTTGGCCAGTCGCTGTGCGAGCGCCGGCTGGTCGGGCCAGGCGCGGATGGACTCGGCGAGGTAGACGTACGCGTCGGGGTTGGACGACACCGCGCGGGCCACCGGCGGCAGGGCCCGCATCAGGTACTCGGTGTAGACGGTCCGGAACGGCGTCCAGGTGGGGTGCGAGAACTCGCAGATGACGACCCGGCCGCCGGGCCGCGTCACCCGGTACATCTCGCGCAGCGCGGCGTCCGTGTCCTGCACGTTGCGCAGCCCGAAGGAGATGGTGACGGCGTCGAAGGTGGCGTCCCGGAACGGCAGCCGGGTCGCGTCGCCCGCCGTGAACGGCAGCCAGGAGTGCCGTTCCTTGCCGACCTGGAGCATGCCGAGGGAGAAGTCGCAGGGGACGACGTAGGCACCGGTGCGGGCGAAGGGCAGGGAGGAGGTCGCGGTGCCGGCCGCGAGGTCCAGGATCTTCTGCGCGGGGCGGGCGTCGACGGCCCTGGCGACCTCCTTGCGCCAGGCCCGGTCCTGGCCGAGCGACAGCACGGCGTTCGTCAGGTCGTACCGTTCCGCGACGTGGTCGAACATCGAGGCGACTTCGTGCGGCTGCTTGTTCAGGGAAGCGCGGGTCACGGGCCCATTGTTGCAGCACGTGCCCCCTCCGGCGCGGACGGGCTCACGGCAGCAGGCGCGGCCTCCTGCGCGCGGCGGTGTCCTCCACCCAGCCGAACAGCAGCACGAACACCGCGACCAGGGCCCAGCCCACCCCCAGCAGGAACGACTGGCTGCCCAGCGGCAGGTGCGCCGCGAAGGCGGGCACCTCCCAGAACCGGTCGATCAGCGGAACGGCCAGGACGAGGGCGAGTTCGTGCCACAGGTAGATCGTCACCGCGCGGGCGTTGAAGACGGTCACCAGCCGGTCCAGCGGGCGGCACCGGGCGAGCGCCGCGAGGCCGGGCCCGAGCCGCGTCCTGGAGTACATCAGCAGCGTCACGAACCCGGCCGACCAGAAGGCCTGGGCGAGCGGGATGTCGTCGAGGTCGTAGGTGCCGTACTCGGCCTGGTGCGTGAAGGCGTACCAGGCACCGCAGGAGAGCGCGGCGAGGGAGAGGGCGACGACCGCGGCCGGCTTGAGGCGGGCCAGCACGCCGTCGTGGTGGGCGAAGCCGAGCATCCAGCAGAACAGGTACGTCGCCAGGTCCAGCAGTCCGGTCCCGAAGCGGTTCTCCGGCGGCTGCCGGACGTAGCCGAGCACCAGGACCGGGGCCAGGGACAGCAGCAGCACCGGCACCGGGGCGAGCCGGAAGAGCCGCAGCAGCAGCGGTGAGAGCAGGACGAACCACAGGTAGGTCCGCAGGTACCAGAGGATCTCCCAGGCCTGCTCGCCCCACGCGCTGCCCGGCGGGTCGCCGAGCGGCACGATCCAGAAGACGATCTGCCACCCGGGCATCCAGCCGCGCACCAGCATCGCGCCCACCACGAAGAGCCCCCAGCACCAGAACGGCGGGAGCAGGCGGTGCAACCGGCCCCGGATCACCGCCGGGGCCGGCCGGCTGCCGAGCGACCTGGCCATCAGGGTGCCGGCCAGGCCGAACATGACCCCCATGGAGGGGAAGAGCAGCCCGGCCCAGGGCCAGCCGAAGACGTGGTACGCGACGACCCGGACCAGGGCCAGGGCGCGGAGGACGTCGAAGTAGCGGTCCCGGCCGCCGGCCGCGGGGGCCGGCGGCGCGGCGGGAAACGCCGCCCGGGCCGGGACACAAGGCGCCCGGCCCGGGCTCGGACGACGCCGTGGCCGACGCGGACGGCGCCCGGTTCGCTACCGGGTCACCCTTGCGGTGGGCCCCCATCACCCGGCCCCCGTCGGCGTCCCCACCTCGCCCGTCCGCTTGAGCTTCTGCCAGCGCAGCCGGCCGCCGGTGAGGGCGGTGACGCAGGAGTGGATGAGGACGAGGTACATCATCTGCCGGTACGCGAGCTGCTGGAGCGGCATCATCAGCAGGTACCGGTACTTCTCCCGGTCGAGCCGGAAGGCGTACGCCGCGCACAGCACCTGCACGCCGAGCACCGCCAGCCAGGCGAGCAGCGCCGACCGGAAGTCGACGAAGACCATCGAGTAGACGGTGAACACGTCGATCAGCGGGGCGAAGACCGGCGTGACCACCTGGAAGAGCACGACCAGCGGCAGGCCGACCCGTCCGAAGCGGCCGGAAGGCCCCTTGTCCTTCAGGGAGCCGCGGTGCTTCCACAGCGCCTGCATGGTGCCGTAGGACCAGCGGTAGCGCTGCGACCAGAGCTGCTTCAGGGAGCCCGGCGCCTCCGTCCAGGCCCGCGCGTGCTCCTGGTAGACGACCCGCCATCCGGCGCGGTGCAGGGCGATGGTGATGTCGGTGTCCTCGGCGAGGGTGTCGTCGCTCATGCCGCCCGCCTCCAGGACCGCCGCACGGCGGAAGGCGCCGATCGCGCCGGGGATGGTCGGCATGCAGCGCAGCAGGTCGTACATGCGCCGGTCGAGGTTGAAGCCCATCACGTACTCGATGTGCTGCCAGGCGCCGATGAGGGTGCGCCGGTTGCCGACCTTGGCGTTGCCCGCGACCGCGCCGACGCCGGGGTCGGCGAAGGGCTGCACCAGGTGCCGTACGGTGTCCGGTTCGAAGACGGTGTCGCCGTCCATCATCACGACGATGTCGTACCGGGCGTGCCGCACACCGTTGTTGAGGGCGGCGGGCTTGCCCGCGTTGGCCTGCCGGACGACGCGGACGCCCGGCAGGCCGAGGGACTCGGCGATCTCTGCCGTGCCGTCCGTCGAACCGTCGTCCACGACGATGATCTCGATCGGGTGGGTGCTGCGGGCCAGCGACCGGAGCGTGTTGGCGATGCACTCCTTCTCGTTGTACGCCGGGACGATCACGCTCACCGGGCCGGTGACGGGCGGCCCCCAGCCGAAGCGGCGTCTGTTGCGCTGTCTGTGGTGGCGGCGGGCGAGGACCAGCATCATCCCGAAGCGGCCCATGACGGCGACGCCCACGACCATGAGTCCGACCGACAGTGCCGGCACCGTCCACTCGGCGACGGCGACGGCCGCGATGAGCGCCTTGCCCTCGTAGAGGGTCGTGCCGGTGGCCTCGTGGTGGGCGGCCTGGAGGCCGCCGGTTCCGGTGCCGGACGCCTGGGCCGGGGCCGCGGGCCCGTCGGAGGGCTGCTGCTCGGCCATGGCGCCGCTGATGGTGGTGAAGGTGTAGCCCTTCGCCTGCATCTTCTCGATGTACTTCGGCAGCGCCTCGATCGTCTGCGACCGCTCGCCACCGGCGTCGTGGAAGAGGACGGAGGCACCCTCGTCGTCCTCCGGCGTGGCCCACTCGACGATGTTCGAGACGCCGGGCCGCTTCCAGTCGTCGCTGTCGGTGTCGATGAAGACGCTCGTGTAGCCGTCCTCGCCGAGCTTCTCGTAGACGGGCCAGCTGTAGTTGTCGATGGCGTCCGTCTCGGAGGAGTACGGCGCCCGGAACAGCGTCGTGGTGATGCCGGCCGCGCCCGCGAGGGCGAGCTGGGTCTGCTCGATCTCGCGCGTGACCCGGGCGTCGCTCTGGTAGGAGAGGTCGACGTGGGTGAAGGTGTGGACACCCACCTCGTTGCCCTGTTCGACCAGGTCCTGAACGATGTCCGGGTAGCGGGAGACCATCGAGCCCACCAGGAAGAACGTGCCGGGCACGTCGTACTCCTCCAGGATCTCCAGCACCCGCGGCGTCCAGGTGGCGTCCGGGCCGTCGTCGAAGGTCAGGGCGATCGTCTTGTCCGGGACGGAGACGGTGGTGGCCTGTCCGCCGCGGAAGGTGAGGATCGGCCCGCCGTCCAGGACCTCGTCGGGTACGTCGCTCGCGCTCGCGCCGGTGCGGACGCGCTGGTCGCCGCCGACCTCCGCGCGCAGGTAGCCGTCGAGGAGCATCACACAGGTCAGGGCGAGCAGGAGCAGCAGGGCGAGCAGCACCCGCGGTCGCTGGAGTGCGGCGGCCCGGCCGGCGGCCCGTTCGAAGCGGGAGGGCGCGCGGCGGCGTCCGCGGGCGGGCGGGGAGGGGGGTGGGGGCGTGGTCATGGGGTGGGGGTGTCCCGGGTCAGTCGGTGGTGGCGGCGGAAGCGGTGGGGGTGCCGGCGCCCGCGGGGGCGGTGCGGGTGGCCGAAGCGGTGGGGGTGCCGGCGCCCGAGGAGGCGGTGGGGGCGGGTGCCGTGGGGGCGCCGGACGGTGGGGCGCCCGTGGGCATGGCGCCGCCCTGCGGGCCCGGGCCGCCGCCGGGGGCCGGGGCGCCGCCGTTCTGTCCGCCTCCGCTGAAGGGCAGCAGCGAGGACGGGTTCAGCGAGGTGCCGACGCCCATGAAGGCCAGGCCCAGGACGGCCGTGTAGCCGACGCAGACCGCCCCGGCCAGGAGGCCCAGCCGGCGCAGCAGCCGGGCCCGGCGGCCGGAGTTGTCGACGAACACGGGGCCTTCCCCGGACCCGTCGCCGCGTGTGCGCCGGCGTCCGCGCGCGGGCCTCTCACCGACGGCGGCGCGGGATTCGTAGGCAGGCTCGGAGTGCATTCCCCGGACGTTAGGGAGCCTTGCCTGTCGCGAACTCGGGCCTTCGTGTGAGCTTCCGGTGAAAGGCGGCGCAGCCTGTCCGCGGCCTGTGAGACGGCGGGGTCCGGGCCCTTTTCCTCAGGAAGGGCCCAGCAACGCGTGGGAGGTTCACTCCTCCGACGACGAGAACGGGAGCGTGCCGCACATGAGGGCATTCCGGAAGGCGGCGGCCGGGTGCGCCCTGTCGCTCGCCCTGGTCACCGCGGGCTGCGCCGCGCAGGAGGACGGTACGGGCGGGACGGCAACCGCGCCACCGTCCGAGTCGTCCGCACCGGCCACCGCCTACGCCCCCTACGTCAGCGCCACCGCGGCCTCCGCGACCGACGCGGCCGGCTCCCCGGCGGCGTACAACCTGGCGTTCGTCATCTCCTCCGGCGACGACTGCGTCCCGCGCTGGAACGGCGTCCAGGACGTCGACGACGCCTCCGTCGCCTCGCGCGTCGCGAAGCTCAAGGCGTCCGGCGCCACCGTCCGCGTCTCCTTCGGCGGCGCCTCCGGCACGGAGCTGGCGGCGGCCTGCGACAGCGCCGCCGGCCTGGCGGACGCGTACGGCGCGGCCCTGGACGCGGCCGGTGCCACGCGGGCGGACTTCGACATCGAGGGCGACGACCTGACCGACACGGAGTCCGTCGCCCGGCGCTCCGAGGCGATCGCGCTGCTCCAGGAGGAGCGCGAGGACCTGGAGGTCTCCTTCACCCTCCCGGTGATGCCCTCGGGCCTCGAATCCGACTCCCTGAAGGTGCTGGCGTCCGCGAACGACCAGGGCGTACAGGTCTCCACGGTCAACCTCATGACCATGAACTACGGCGAGTCCTACGACGGTGACATGGGCGACTACGCCCTCGCCTCGGCCGAGGCCGCGCACGCGCAGCTCGGGGACGTCTTCGGCACCTCGGACGCGGACGCCTGGCGGGGCATGGCGCTCACCTCGATGCTCGGTGCCAACGACGTCGCCGGGGAGACCTTCACCCTCGCGGACGCCGCCGAGGTGCGGGCCTTCGCACAGGAGAAGGGCATCGCCTGGGTGTCGGTGTGGGCGGCCTTCCGCGACCGGGAGTGCGGTACCGGCGCCTCGGCCGGGGACGAACTCACCACGTGCAGCGGCGTGGCGCAGCAGGACGGGGCGTTCGGGGCGGCGTTCGGTTCGTAGGGCCCGGGGAGGGGCGGCCGGGCCGGCCCGCGGCGCCGTGCGCGCTCAGCGCCGCCGGTACACCAGCCGGCCGCCCACGACGGTGGCCACGCACGTGGACGCGCCCTCCCGCACGAGCGCGGCCCGGTCGGGCACGTCGAACACCGCGAACCGGGCGGGACTCCCGGGAGCGAGCCCGGGAAGCAGCACGAGCGGAACCGGCGAGAAGGACGGGGGCCCGGGCAGCGTGGGCGGACGCCCGGCCAGGGCGAGCCCCGCTCCGCGCACCGCGTCCAGGGCCCCGCGGCCTCGCAGCTCACCGGCGACGGCGACCGTTCCGTGCGCCAGCATGCGCTGTACCCCTCGGCGCGCGCTGGCGCCCCGCGCGGACGCGTTCGCGCCGAGGAGGGTCTGCGCGCGCTCCCCGAAGACCGGCTCGGTGCCCAGCCGGTCCGCCTCGCGCGGGTCCGGGTGGTACGCCTGCTCCAGCAGTTCCGGGCCGTACGGGTTGAGCAGGCCGGGCGTCAGGATGCCGGGCCACCGGCGCACCCGCGCCCGCGGGTGGTCGGCGGCCAGTGCCTCGTACGGGCCGACCGCGGCGAGCCGCGCGCCGTCGACCACGACGGCCGCATCGGGCGAGGCATCGGAGACGTGGATCGTCAGCACGGCGGCCTCAGTTGGGGGCGAGCAGCTTCAGCTCGGGGTGGGCCGTACCGCCCTCGATGGCCGTGGACGAGATGTGGGAGACGACGCGCTCGTCGACGGGGTCGTTCGCCGGGTCGTCGTGCACGACGAGGTGCTCGTACGTGGTCGACCGCTGCGCCGGGACGCGCCCCGCCTTGCGGATCAGGTCGATGATCTCCAGCCGGTTGGACCGGTGCTTGGCGCCCGCGGAGGAGACGACGTTCTCCTCCAGCATGATCGAGCCGAGGTCGTCGGCGCCGTAGTGCAGGGAGAGCTGGCCGACCTCCTTGCCGGTGGTCAGCCAGGAGCCCTGGATGTGGGCGACGTTGTCGAGGAAGACCCGGGCGATGGCGATCATCCGCAGGTACTCGAAGAGCGTGGCCTGCGTGCGGCCCTTCAGGTGGTTGTTCTCGGGCTGGTAGGTGTACGGGATGAAGGCGCGGAAGCCGCCGGTGCGGTCCTGCACGTCCCGGATCATCCGCAGGTGCTCGATGCGCTCGGCGTTGGTCTCGCCGGTGCCCATGAGCATGGTCGAGGTCGACTCCACGCCCAGGTTGTGGGCGATCTCCATGATCTCCAGCCAGCGCTCGCCGGACTCCTTGAGCGGGGCGATCGCCTTGCGCGGACGCTCGGGCAGCAGCTCCGCCCCGGCCCCGGCGAAGGAGTCGAGCCCGGCGGCGTGGATGCGCTGGATCGCCTCCTCGACCGACACCTTCGAGATCCGCGCCATGTGCTCGACCTCGCTCGCCCCCAGGCTGTGGATGACCAGCTCGGGGAACTCCTTCTTGATGGCGGCGAAGTGCTTCTCGTAGTACTCGACGCCGTAGTCCGGGTGGTGGCCGCCCTGGAACATGATCTGCGTGCCGCCCAGCTCGACCGTCTCCGCGCAGCGGCGCAGGATGTCGTCGAGGTCGCGGCTCCAGCCCTTCTTGGTGTCCTTGGGGGCCGCGTAGAAGGCGCAGAACTTGCACGCCGTGACGCACACGTTCGTGTAGTTGATGTTGCGCTCGATGATGTACGTCGCGATGTGCTCGCTGCCGGCGTACCTGCGCCTGCGTACGGCGTCGGCGGCGGCGCCCAGCGCGTGCAGCGGGGCGTCCCGGTAGAGGTCGAGCGCCTCTTCGGGGGTGATCCGCCCACCGGCGGCGGCGCGGTCGAGGATGGGCTGAAGGTCGGCCTTCTCGGTCACCGGCGTCCCTTTCGCAAGGTTCGTAAGGGTTGTGGACGGACGCGACCAGCGTACGCCAGGGGTTTCGTCCGCCGGTCGTCAGGCCGCGTAGGCCCCGGCCAGGACGCCGAGGAAGGCGCCCGCGATCAGGAACGGCCCGAACGGGATCGCCGTCTTGCGCCCCGCCCGCCGGGCGACGACGAGCGCGCCGCCGTACAGCGCGCCGAGCAGGAACCCGGCGAAGGTGCCGAGCATCAGGGCCGGCCAGCCGTACCAGCCGAGGACGGCTCCGGCGGTGAGGGCCAGCTTCACGTCGCCGAAGCCCATGCCGGCCGGGTTGATCAGGAAGAGCACGCCGTAGCCGCCGCCGAGGGCTAGGGCGCCCAGCAGGGCGGTGGTCCACTCCCCCGCGTGCTCGGGCACGAGCGCGGTGAGCCCGAGGAGGACGAGTGCGGCGCCGGCGAGCGGCAGGGTGAGGGGGTCGGGCAGGCGCCGTACCCGCAGGTCGACGGCGGCCAGCAGTACGCCGGCCGGGGCGAGCAGCAGCCAGACCGCCACCTCCGGGCGGGTCCCGGTGGCGGCGGCGAGGGCGGCGCAGACGAGGGCGGTGACGGTGGCGAGTGCGGCACCGCGGGAGCCGTAAGGCGCCTGGCCGGCCGGGCACCGCCCGCACCGGGCCCGCCCGAGCCAGCCCGGCACGGGATGCTCCCGCGGACACCGCTCGCGCCACGCCTCCCCCGCGGGGACGGAGAAGCGGTACGCGGCCCGCGGCAGCAGCGCCCCCGCCACCAGGCCCCACAGCGCGGCGACGAGGACGACCAGGAGGTCGAGGCTCATCCCGCCACCCCGACGCGGTCGCGCCAGGTGGGCAGCAGTCCGTCCGGCAGTGCCTCGGTGCGCGGCGGCAGCCCGCGGGCGCCGCTGCGGTCGACGAGGCCGGCGGCCAGGGCGTGGAGCCGGCCGGTGTCGTCGGTGGCGTGCGTGGCGCGCAGCAGTTCGTGCCACAGGCGCTCGCCGGCGGGGGCGGTGCGCAGGGCCGCGTCCAGCGCCTCGACGGCGAGGTGCCGGTCGGCGATCTGCCAGAGGGAGTCGTGGTGGCGCCCCTCCGGTGGCTGGATCCGGTAGTACTTCGTGTCGCCGTGCGCGGCGGAGGCACCGTCGGCGCGGGCCGCGGCCTGACCGGCCTGCTCGGCGAGCTCGCTCGCGGTGCCGGCGGCCCGCTCCTGCTGCTGGGCGAGGATCCCCGGCGTCTGCCGCGCCGCCGCCACGGAGGGCTTCTGGTTGCCCTCCATGCCCTGCCCGAGCTGCGACAGCCCCGGCGTGAGGCCGGCCGCGGTGGCGCCGACCAGCAGCAGCGCGGCGACGAGTTGCCGCGCCAGCAGCTGACTGGGCCCGGCCCCCGGTACCCGCCCCGGCACCCCGACGCCGGACAGCGCGGCCTTGACCTCGACGAGCACGCAGGCGGTGAACTGCGCCCACGCGAACCAGACGATGACGGTCAGGATGCGCAGGAAGGTGTCGACGGTGATCTCGCGCTGCAGCCAGTCGAGGCCGGGAGCACCGTCGGGGAACGGCCACCCGGCCGTCATCGCCGGCGCGAGCGGCACCCCGACGACCAGCCCGGCCAGGACGACGAAGGCGAGGAACGCCTTGACGAAGTCCCCGAACGACCGCCGCCGCACACGCACCGGCTGGGGCGTCCGGTTCCTCGGTGCCGCCGAGGGAGCCGTCAAGCCGGCGGAGCTTGAGGTACGGCGTCGCGGCATGGGCGGTGTCCTGGGTCGTGGGCCGTCTCGGGGAAGACGCGGAAGCGTCCGGTATGAGGGATGTGCTGAGCCTACAGAGATATGGACTCCCGCCGACAGCATCGAAGGCCCGCGTACGGACGCCGCACAACAACCGCCCGCTTCAGGCACTTTGTCCCGTACCGCCGTCAACCCTTCACCGGGTCCGGGAGATCCAGTCCATCAACCGCTGAACAGGTCCTCGGCCCGCTCCGCGGTCATGGCGCGCCGAGCCCAGACTGCGAGCTGGTTCGGGTCCGGGCAGACAAGCACACACTCCCGCACGGCATCGGACACCGGAATGTCCCGCCATTCCAGAATGCGCAGGGTCATCTCGGCCCGGTCCTCTACACGTCCCTCCACCCGGCGGCCCGACACCGTACGAGACGATCATTCATGAATTCGCCCTCCGCGTCCGCGTGGCCGACCGACACGTGGCTCAGGCCCAGCTCCGGCAGATCCTGGAGCAGATCGAGGAAGGTCACGCGAGCGTACGCGTCATCCCCACCGACCAGGACGACTTCGCAGGTGCGGACGCCTCGATGGTGCACGCCTGTGGTCCCGTGGCCCAACTGGACACCGTTCTCCGCGACTTTCCCACTGGCACCGCCTTTATCGATGCGGAGCCGCAGTTGAACCAGCTTCGAACACTGTTCCGTAGGGTGGAGAAGGCGTCGCTGTCGCCCGTGGCGTCGCGGGACTTCATCCACCGCTTGGCAAAGGAACTGTGAGACGAGCCATGACCGAGACCCTGCGTTGGCGGAAGTCCTCGTTCTCCGGTGGTGGCGACGGCAACACCTGCGTCGAGATCGCCCCGCTCCCCACCCGCGTCGCGATACGCGACTCGAAGGCCCCCTCCCGGGGCACAGTGACCGTCCCGGTCGAAGCCTTCACCGCACTCGTCCAGAACCTCAAGACGGCGTCCCGCCGACCCTCCCCACCCGTGCGATAGGTTCCTGCGCACGTTCCGAGCAGTAGGCATCGCACGTGCCCGGGGAGAACACGGTGTCGCACAGGTCGACTGCAAGGGCGGCTCCGCCTTCAAGGACTGCGTCGGACTCCCGCACACCGTCGGCGTGGTCACCGACCTCGACGCACATCTCGTCGCACGCGCCCTGGAATCGCTGGGCGCGGAGCTGAAGCGGCGCGAGCACATCCTCGCCGCCGCCGACACCAAGGACATCGAGGACTACCAGGACCTGTCGCGCCGGGACCCGTCCCACGCACCCGTGCCCCGGCTGCTCATCGTCATCGACGAGTTCGCGTATTCCGGCCCAGCACTCTCCGTGGCTGCCCGCCCTGGACGACTCGCTGCGTAGTGACAGGGGTGATCGGCCCGGTTGCAGGGGCACGACGGGCCCACCGGTGCGACGCCTCGGTTACTCGGCCTGCTCGACCTACTCGGCCTTCGACAGGCGCGCCTTCGGCCGCCCCGAGTCCTCGCTGTCGGACTCGTACTGGAGGTCGTCGCCGACCGGTGTGAGGCGGACGGTGTGGAGGGCCTGGCTGCAGACGTCGCGGTTGCCCTCGGCGCCCACGGCACTCGTGACGATCTGTGTGCCCGTCACCTTCTCCAGGGTCAGTACGTCGTCGCAGACGCCGCCGAAGATGTCGGTGTGGCGCAGGGTGCCCAGCCGCTGCCCCACGCCGGCCTTCCCGACCGTCAGCCGGAAGGTGCCGAGCGGCAGGTTGCCCTCGGCGGCGGCGACTGCCTGGCCCTCCCAGGTGCCGAGGTAGCGCTCGGGGAGGGTGCGGGGGGCGGAGGGCATCTGCGTGGCGGTGTCCTTTCCGCCGGGCGTGGTCTTGCCGCCGTCGCCCGGCAGCAGGTCCAGGACGAACACCGACCCGACCGTCACCGCCGCCACTGCCCCCACCACCGCGAGTGCCACGGTGCAGCTGAGCCGGCGGCCGCGTCCGCCGGTGCCCCTGGTGGCGGTCGCGGCCATGGAGAGGGCAAGCCCGCCCGGTGCGGGGTCGTCGCCTCCCGGCCGACCGCCGTCCGGCCGACCGCCGTCCCCCGGTCCCTCGCCGCCCCTCGGTCCGGGGAACGGAGGGGCCGGTGGAGTGCCCGGTGGAGCGGCCGGTGGCGGCATCACCGGTGGCGGGCCGAAGGCGCCTTCGGCGGCGCCCGCGTCGGACGACACCGCCGTCACCGACGGCCGGCTGAATCCCACCGGCCCCGACACCGGCCCCGACGACGGTCCCGGCGCCGGCTCCCCCGCCTCCAGGTTCAGCAGCTCTACGGCGCTCCGGCTGACCCGCTCCACCAGCGGCCCCGGCAGCCAGCCGCCGGACACGAGCCGGGCCGCGCCCTCGGGCGCGAGACGCCGGGCCACCTCCCCGGGGGTCGGCCGGGCCGCCGGGTCCTTGGCCAGACACGCCGCCACCAGGTCCCGTAGAACCCCGCCCGTCTCCCCTCCCGTCTCCCTCTCCAGGGCGTCGAGCTGGGGCTCCTCGTGGACGACCTTGTAGAGGAGCGCGGCCGAGGAGTCCCCGGGGAAGGGCGGCGCCCCCATCGCCGCGAAGGCGAGGAGAGCGCCCAGCGAGAACACGTCCGCCGCGCCCGTGACGCCCTTGCCGAGGATCTGCTCGGGCGCCATGTAGCCGGGCGAGCCGATGGAGACGCCGGTGGAGGTCAGGGACGCCGTGCCGTCCGTGGCGCGGGCGATCCCGAAGTCGATCAGGAGGGGGCCGTCGAGGGTCAGCAGGACGTTGGACGGCTTCACGTCCCGGTGGACGAGGCCCAGCTCGTGGACCGCCGCCAGGGCCTCGCCCAGTCCCGCGCCGAGCGCCCGCACCGAGTGGGCCGGCAGCGGGCCGTCGTCCGCGACGGCCGCCGTCAGGGACGGACCCGCCGCGTACGCCGTGGCGATCCACGGCACCCGCGCCTCGGGGTCGGCGTCGAGTACGGGCGCGGTCCAGGCGCCGCCCACCCGGCGCGCGGCGTCCACCTCGCGCCGGAAGCGGGCCCGGAACTCCTCGTCGAGGGCGAAGTGCGGGTGCACGATCTTCACGGCGACCGTGCGGCCGCCCGCGCTGCGGCCCAGGTAGACCCGGCCCATGCCGCCGGAGCCCAGTCGGCCGAGCAGCCGGTAGGGCCCCACGGCGGTGGGTTCGTCGACTTCGAGCGGCCGCATGGCGTCCCCCCTCCCCCGTACGTCAGTACCTGCCAGCAGGGTAGTGGGCGGGGGTGGTGGCGGCCCGGGAAAGGCCCGCCGCGGATCAAGCCTGGAGGATCAGGCCCGGCGGATCAGGCCTGGCGGATCAGGCCTGGAGCAGGTCCACCTTCACGTCCGACGGGAAGCCGGTGCTCGGGCCCACGCGCCGGGCGAACTCGGTGACCGCCTCCAGCTGGGGGGCGCCGAAGCGGAAGTCGAGGGTGGTGAAGTACTTCGCGAGGGTCTCCTCGTCGAAGGCCTCCCAGCGGGCCGCCTGCTCGGCGACCTTGCCGACCTCCTCGAGGGAGAGGTTGCGGGAGGCGAGGAAGGCCTCGTGGACCTTGCGGGTGATGACCGGCTCGCGCTCCGCGTAGTCGCGCCGTGCCGCCCAGACCGCGAAGACGAACGGCAGGCCCGTCCACTCCTTCCACAGCGCGCCCAGGTCGTGCACGTCGAGGCCGTAGCGCGGGCCGTCGATCATGTTCGCGCGCAGGGCGGCGTCGCCGATGAGGACGGCCGCGTCGGCCTCCTGCATCATCAGGCTCAGGTCCGGCGGGCAGGTGTAGTAGTCGGGCTGGACTCCGAACCGCTCGGCCAGCAGCAGCTGGGCGAGGCGGACGGAGGTGCGCGAGGTCGACCCGAGGGCGACCCGGGCGCCGTCCAGCCGGTCCAGGGGGACCTGCGAGACGATCACGCACGACATCA
This sequence comes from Streptomyces sp. WG5, assembly GCF_049974565.1. Classification (NCBI taxonomy): domain Bacteria; kingdom Bacillati; phylum Actinomycetota; class Actinomycetes; order Kitasatosporales; family Streptomycetaceae; genus Streptomyces; species Streptomyces sp. WG5. The sequence continues at coordinate 135,651 of NZ_JBNGGC010000018.1, forward strand.
CCGGGCCGTCGCAGCCGACGGCGATGTCGGGGAAGGCCACCAGGTCGTCCGCGTTCTTGAGGAATTCGATCAGGGTGACGGGACCGATGTCGAGATCGCCCTGTACCAGCTGCTCGCTGAGCTTCTCCGGGGTGTCCTTCGTCAGCTCGAAGTCGAGGAGCGTCCCTGTTCTCGCGAGCCCCCAGTACAGAGGCAGGCAGTTCAGGAACTGGATGTGGCCGACGCGCGGCCGGGTGCGAGAATTGTCCACATCGCGAGGCTAGCCCTCCCCCGGTATCCGCCCGCCGCCGACCCCTGCCGGGTCCCTGTCGGCCCCCGCCGGCCCCGGTGTCAGCCGAACGGCCGAGACGTTCAAACATTCGGGTGAAGTGATCTTGGCCTCTGTTGCGCTCGGGGCCCTGCGTGCTAGGCTCACAGCAAGTTGCAGTTTGGTTTCCCTTGCAGTACAGAGCCTGCGGAGCATGTGACCGCGGGCTCTCGTCGTTCTCAGACGTATGCAGTTGTGCAGAATTCCCGTCTTCACACTTGCTGGTTCTGGAGCAGGGCAACCCTTTGGGCCCAAGGAGGGCTTATGGCTACCGGAACCGTGAAGTGGTTCAACGCCGAAAAGGGCTTTGGTTTCATCGCCCAGGAAGGCGGCGGCCCGGACGTCTTCGTCCACTACTCCGCGATCAACGCTCAGGGATTCCGTTCCCTCGAGGAGAACCAGCAGGTGTCCTTCGACGTCACGCAGGGTCCGAAGGGCCCGCAGGCGGAGAATGTCACTCCTGTCTGATTGACAGCAGTACCCAAGGAGCCCCGCGCCGACTTCGGCGACGGGGCTCCTGCCCTTTCCGGCGGCGGTTTCTGAATTCTTGGTGACATCCCGCTGCCAGTGGCCACCCCTGCCCACCGCTGACGCCGACCACCACTGGCCCCCGCTGGCCCCCGCTGGCCTCGACTGGCCTCGACTAGGGTCCGCGCCATGACTGACGACACCGGCCACCCGGACACGGGCTTCCTGGACACCACCCGGACCTTCTACGACACCATCGCCGAGGACTACGCCGACCGCTTCCGGTCCGCGGGCGCCGGCACCCCGCTGGACCGGGCGCTGATGGGCGCCTTCGCCGAGCTGGTGGGACCGGAGGGGCAGGTGGCCGACCTGGGCTGCGGGCCCGGCTGGGCCACCGCCCACCTCGCCTCGCTCGGCCTGCGGGTCTTCGGCCTCGACCTCTCCGCCTCGATGCTCGCGATCGCGCGCCGCGAGCATCCCGGCCTCCGGTTCGAGCAGGGCTCCATGCTGGAGCTGGACCTGCCCGACGGCGCCCTCGCGGGCGCGGTCTCCTGGTACTCGTCGATCCACACGCCGTGGGAGCGACTGCCGGACCTCTTCGGGGAGGTGCGGCGCGTGCTGGCCCCCGGCGGGCACCTGCTCCTCGCCTTCCAGGCCGGCGACGAGCCCCTCCGCCTCGACCGGCCCTTCGGCCACCCCGTCGCCCTGGACTTCGAACGGCGTCGGCCCGAGCCGATGGCGGAGCTGCTGGAGAAGGCCGGGTTCACGGTGCTGTCCCGGACGGTGCGCGTACAGGAGGAGGACACCTCCTCGAAGGTCCCACAGGCCTGCCTCATCGCGCGCCGCTGACCGCCCGGCCGGGGGCCGGCCCCGCCGGCCCGACCGCCCGACCGCCCGACCGCCCGACCGCCCGACCGGGGCCTACCTCCCGTACAGCCCCTCGACCTCACCCGCGAAGTCCCGCATGATCGCCTCGCGCCGGAGCTTCATCGACGGTGTCAGATGGCCCTCCCACTCCGTGAAGTCCCTCGGCAGGACGGCGAAGCGGCGGATGGACTCCGGGCGGGAGACGAGCTTGTTGGCCTCGTCGACCGCCCGCTGGAGCACCGCCAGAACGTCCTCGTCGTCGGTCAGCAGCTCCGGCGGCACGGGGTGCTTGCCGTTCATGCGGCGCCAGTGGGTGACGCCGTCGCGGTCGAGGGTGAACAGGGCGGCGACGTAGGGGCGGCGGTCGCCCAGGACGATGCACTGGGAGATCAAGGGGTGGGAGCGCAGCCAGTCCTCCAGCGGGGCCGGGGCCACGCTCTTGCCGCCCGCGGTGATCAGCAGTTCCTTCTTGCGGCCGGTGATCGTCAGGTAGCCCTCGTCGTCCAGGCTGCCGATGTCGCCGGTGGCGAGCCAGCCGTCGGGGGCGGCCGGGACGACACCGCCGGCCTCGGTGTCCCAGTAGCCGTGCAGGACCTGGTCGCCGGCGACGAGGATCTCGCCGTCGGCGGCGATGCGGACCCGGGTGCCTGGCAGCGGCCAGCCGACCGTGCCGAGCCGCGGCTTCAGCGGGGGTGTCACCGTCGCGGCGGCCGTGGTCTCGGTGAGGCCGTACCCCTCGAAGATCTCGATGCCGGCCCCGGCGTAGAAGGCGGCCAGCCGGCGGCCGAGCGGGGAGCCGCCGCAGATGACGTACTTGACCCGGCCGCCCATGGCGGCCCGGATCTTGCGGAAGACGAGGGGGTCGTAGAAGGAGCGTGCGGTCTTCAGGGCACGGCCCGGGCCGCCGCCCGCGCCCGCCTGGCGGGCCTCCATGGCCTCGCCGTAGCGCACCGCCACCGAGACGGCGCGGTCGAAGGCCGAGGCACGGCCGCCCGACTCGGCCTTGGCACGGGCACTGTTGAAGACCTTCTCCAGCATGTACGGGATGGTGAGGAGGCAGGTCGGACGGAAGGCCGCCAGGTCCGGCAGCAGTCTCTCGGGTTTCAGGCTCGGCGCGTGGCCGAGGCGGACCCGCGCGCGGACGCAGGCCACGGCGACCATGCGGCCGAACACGTGGGACATCGGGAGGAAGAGCAGGATCGACGGCTCCTCGCCCGTCTGCGCCTTGAAGACGGGGTAGAGCAGCTCGATCGCGTTGTCGACCTCGGCGAAGAAGTTCCCGTGGGTCAGCGCGCAGCCCTTGGGGCGGCCGGTGGTGCCCGACGTGTAGACCAGGGTGGCGAGCGTGCTCGGGCTCAGCATGCCCCGGCGGACGTCCACCTCCGCGTCCGGCACCCTCGCCCCCAGCTCCGCCAGCCGCTCCACGTGCCCCTTCTCCATGACCCACAGGTGCTTGAGGTCGGGGATGCGGTCCAGCTCGGGGCCGAGGGCCGCGGCCTGCGCGGCGGTCTCGGTCACCAGGGTGACCGCGCCGCAGTCCTGGAGGATCCAGCGGATCTGGAAGAGGGAGGAGGTCGGGTAGACGGGGACGGTGACCAGGCCGGCCGCCCACGCGGCGAAGTCCAGCAGCGTCCACTCGTACGTCGTACGGGCCATGATCGCGACGCGGTCGCCCGGCGCCAGGCCCTCGGCGATCATGCCCTTGGCCACCGCCAGCACCTGCCCGGCGAACTCCGCCGCCGTCACGTCGGACCAGCCCCCCTCCGGTGACCTGCGGCTGAGGACCACCTGGTCCCCGGCCGCGGCCGCGTTGTCGAAGGGCAGGTCGGCGAGCGAGCCGCGGCGCACCGGCGGCGCGAAGGGCGGTACGTACGCCTCCCGTACGGCCCCGTCCAGCCGCCGTGTCTCGGGCGCCACCAGGGTGGGGCCGGGCGAGTCGGCGTAGGCGGCGGATGCCGCGAAGGAGGGAAGCGGGGTGGACACGGGCGGCTCCTGGGACGTGCAGCGGCGGGACTGCTCTGCTGTCACTGCTCTGCTGTCACTGCTCTGCTGTCACTGCTCTGCTGTCACTTCTGCAACTGCAGCAACGGCTGCACCTGCTCTGCTGCATGACGTACGTGCCTCGCGCCCCGAGGTGTTCACCGCCGGGCGCCGAGGCGTTCATCGCCGGGTTTCGCGGACGTGGGTCACCGGCGGTCGGTCCCGGGATCGTACGGGCCTCTCGTGGGAAGTTGGTGCGGATTCCGGGATGGTCCCGCGGCGAGGATGTGCAGTCTCGGGGGTTACCTGCCAGTAGGTCACGTTCGTCCCGCTCTGGCCATACCGGACGGTTCGAGCTGCGCGGCGATCAGGGGCGGCGGGTGCTCCTGTCCGGCGAGGCCGGGGCCTACCCGGCCTGAACCGGGGCCGCGTGGGCCGGGGCCGCCTGAACCGCAGTCTGCTGGGCCGGGGACTCCGCCTCGGAATCCTCCGGCGGGGACCAGGGGCGGCCTGCCATCAGGTCGCCCAGGCCCGCCCAGGCGAAGTTCATCAGGGTCGCCGCCGCCTGCTTCGCGGTGACGCCCTCGGTGGCCCCCGCCCAGTCGGCGAGTGATTCGGCGGCGCCGACCAGCGCCTCGGCCAGCCCGGCGACCTCGCCCGCGGGCAGGCGCGGGTCCCGGTGCGCGTCCCGCGCCGCGGCGGCGATCAGCCGCGTCACGAACGCGACGATCTCCTCGCGCATCGCCGCGACCTCGGCCGCGAACCGCTCACCGTGGATACGGGCGTGGAGGTGCAGCACCCGCCAGGCGTCGGGGTTCTGCGCGGTGTGGGTGAAGAACGCCCGCAGCCCCGACCAGAGTTGCCCGTCGGCGGGCAGCCCCGGACGCACACCGGCCCGGACCGCCCCGGTGAGGGCCCGGGCCTCGCGGCGGATGCAGGCGGTGAAGAGGTCGTCCTTCGAGTTCAGGTACAGATACACCAGCGGCTTGGACACACCCGCCAGTTCGGCGATCTCGTCCATCGACGCCGCCATGTACCCGCGCTGCCCGAAGACGCGCACGCCGGCGTCGAGCATCTGCTGCTCACGGACCGCACGCGGCATCCGCTTGGTTTTCCCAGCACCCATGCGCATCAGCGTACGGTCCGTGCGGCCGTGTCCGGGAACGCCGGCGCCGTCCGGCCTCGAGGGGCGGGACGGCGCGGACGCGGCGGACGGGACGACGGTCAGGCGGCGACCGGGACCGGCTCCGAGGCCTGCTTCTCCGGCTCCGGCTCGTCGATCGGCGAGCTGTGCGCCGCGTCGTAGGCCTTGCGGTCGAGCAGCCCCTCACGGGCCGAGACGATCACCGGGACCAGCGCCTGGCCTGCGACGTTCGTAGCCGTCCGCATCATGTCCAGGATCGGGTCGATGGCGAGGAGCAGGCCGACGCCCTCCATGGGCAGGCCCAGCGTGGACAGGGTCAGGGTCAGCATGACCGTGGCGCCGGTGAGGCCGGCCGTGGCGGCGGAGCCGACCACCGAGACGAAGGCGATCAGCAGGTAGTCGCCGATGCCGAGCTGGATGTCGAAGATCTGCGCGACGAAGATCGCGGCGATCGCCGGGTAGATCGCGGCGCAGCCGTCCATCTTGGTCGTCGCGCCGAACGGCACGGCGAAGGACGCGTACTCCTTCGGCACGCCGAGGCGCTCGGTGACCTTCTGGGTCAGCGGCATGGTGCCGACGGAGGAGCGGGAGACGAAGGCCAGCTGGATCGCGGGCCAGGCGCCCTTGAAGAACTGGAGCGGGCTGGCCTTGGCGACGGTGGCGAGCAGCACCGGGTAGACCACGAACATCACGATGGCGCAGCCGACGTAGATGTCGGCGGTGAAGGTGGCGTACTTGCCGATGAGGTCCCAGCCGTAGGTGGCGATGGCGTTGCCGATGAGGCCGACGGTGCCGAGCGGGGCGAGGCGGATGACCCACCACAGGGCCTTCTGGAGGAGTTCGAGGACGGACTCGCTCAGGTTCAGGATCGGCTGGGCCTTCTCGCCGAGCTGGAGTGCGGCGATGCCGGCGACGGCGGCCATGAAGACGATCTGGAGCACGTTCAGGTCGGTGAACGGCGTGATGACGTCGGTGGGCACGATGCCGGTCAGGAAGTCGATCCAGGAGCCGGTGTTCTCGGGCTTCGCGCCGTCGGCCGGGGTGAGGCCGGTGCCGGCGCCGGGGTTGGTGACGAGGCCGATGGTCAGGCCGATGGCCACCGCGATCAGCGACGTGATCATGAACCAGAGAAGGGTGCGGGACGCCAGGCGGGCCGCGTTGTTGACCTTCCGCAGGTTGGTGATCGACACCAGGATCGCGAAGAAGACGAGCGGTGCGACGGCCAGCTTCAGCAGGCCGATGAAGGTGTCGCCGACCTTGTCGAGGGTGGTGACCAGCCAGGAGACGTCCTGGCTGCGGGCCAGCCAGCCGAGTAGGACGCCGAGGACGAGACCGGCGAGTATCTGGGCCCAGAAGGGCACCTTGAAGTACTTCGTGACGGAAGACACGGACAGGCTCCGTAAGGGGGACGGGACGCGGGGACGGACGCGCTGGGCTGACGTGGAGAACGACGGATGAGGGGGGAACGTCAGGGGCGACAGTTCGCGGACGCGCACCGACAGAGGTCCACGTGCAGGCGCGCCACGAGCGCGAGGCTCGCTGGTGTGTGGGGCGCGGCTGCGTGCTTCATGCACACGACTTTAACACCTGCGCTTTGGGACCCCCAAAGCCTCACTTTGAGAGGCAGGAGCGGCGTGCTGCCCGTAAAACGCAGAGCGCCCCGGTTTCCTGTGCTTTGGGAAACCGGGGCGTGCGGGTGCGTGACGTACGTTACGAGGTCTGGCCCTGCGCGCGTGCCGCGTCGTCGGCGGTGTCCTCCTGGCCGCGGTTGGCCTCGAGGTTGGCCTTCATGCGCTCCACGCGGCCGGCGACCTGGACGGAGGCCCGGTCCCGTTCCTTGCGCAGCGCGATGTAGCTGATGGGGGCCGAGAGCAGCAGGGAGAGCAGGAGGATCCACATGCCGTTGGAGTCACCGAGGCCGCGCGGGAACACGCCGGCGTAGACGAGCCCCCAGACGGCCACGAGGCAGCCCACGAAGATCCCGAGGCGCATCAGCGTGTAGCGGAGCATCTCAATCCACTCTTCCGTTTCTGGCACAAAGAGGCACTGTCCAGTGAAACATGCCGGGATGCCGCCCTCGCAGCGGGGTCGGCCCTGCCCGGCCGGCGTGCGGCAGGCGTGGCCTGGTCGGGCCCTGCCCGGCGTACGGCAGGCGTGCCGGGCTCAGGTCAGCGGCAGCAGCAGGAAGACGTCGTCCCGGTCGTCGCCCGGCGCCACCCGGATCGCGCCGGGCACCCGGCCGACCTCCTTGTAGCCGCAGGACTCGTAGAACCGCTCCAGGCCGAGGCCGCCCCGGCAGGTGAGCCGGATCGCCTCGATGCCGTCGACGGTGCGGGCGGCGTCCGCGGCGGCGGCCATCAGGTCCCGGCCGTAGCCGCGGCCCTGGTGGCGCGGGTGGACCATCACCGTGTAGAGCCACAGCCAGTGGGTCATCAGCCGGTGTGTGTTGCGGGTGAGGAACGCGGTGGCGGCCACCCGCCCCGCCTCGTCGTGGCCGACGAGGAGGCGGGTGCGGCCCTCGGCCATGCCCACCATGTGCTTGACCAGCTCGGGGCGGATGTCCTCCCTCGTCACCGGCGGTACGAAGCCCACGGAGCCGCCCGCGTTGGAGACGTCGGTCCACAGGTCGAGTACGCCGTCGCGCAGGTGGGGGGTGACGGGCGGATCGAAGGTGAAAGTAAGGGACACACCAGCATCGTAACCATTACGCGAGTGCCCGTGCCGCCACCCCGAGGTCCGAGACCAGCCCCCGGTACGCCCCGTCCCGGTCCTCGGCCCGCAGCACCGCCGAGGGGTGCACGGTGGGCACCAGCCGTTCCCGGCGGCCGTGCACCTCCTCCTCCAGCACCGTGCCGCGCACCCGCGTGACGCGGAACGAGGAGCCGAGCAGCGCCTTGCCCGCCGTGGCGCCGAGCACCACGATCAGCTCGGGTTCCACGCGGGCCAGCTCGGCGGCCAGCCAGGGCCCGCAGGCGGTCGTCTCGCGCAGGGTGGGCGCCTTGTGGATACGGCGCTTGCGGGGCTCGGCCCGCGTGAACTTGAAGTGCTTCACGGCGTTGGTGACGTACGCGTCCCCGGGATCGATCCCGGCCTCCTCCAGCGCCCGGTCGAGCAACCGGCCGGCCGGTCCGACGAAGGGCTTGCCCTCGCGGTCCTCCTGGTCGCCGGGCTGCTCGCCGACCAGCATCACGCGGGCGTCCGCCTTCCCGGCGCCGAACACCGTCTGGGTGGCGGCCGCGTGCAGGGGGCAGCCCCTGCACCCGGCCGCCGCCTTGCGCAGGGCCGCGAGTCCGCCGCGTTCCGGGACGAAGGGTGCGGCGGTGTAGGCGTCCTCGGGAGCCTCGGTGGTGGCCATGCCCGCCGGGTACCCAGGGGTGCGGTCGGCGAACGAAGGGGTGGTTCCGGCCGCCGCCCGCCCCCGGACGACCGGGAGGTCAGACCCGCATCGGCTGCGGCGAGTCCCTGCGTGCCGCGTCGGGCCCCTCGAACTCGCGGATGATCTCGTACCGGGTGTTCCGCTCGACCGGCCGGAACCCGGCGTCGCGGATCAGGTCGAGCAGGTCCTCCCGGGTCAGCTTGTTCGGCGTGCCGAAGTCGTCCGCGTCGTGCGTGATCTTGTACTCGACGACCGAGCCGTCCATGTCGTCGGCGCCGTGCTGGAGGGCGAGCTGCGCGGTCTGGACGCCGTGCATGACCCAGAAGACCTTCACGTGCGGGACGTTGTCGAACAGCAGCCGCGACACCGCGAAGGTCTTCAGCGCCTCCGCGCCGGTCGCCATCTGCGTCCGCGCCTGGAGCCGGTTGCGGACCTTGCCGTCCTTCATGTCCACGAAGTCGTGCTGGTAGCGCAGCGGGATGAAGACCTGGAAGCCGCCCGTCTCGTCCTGGAGCTCGCGCAGGCGCAGCACGTGGTCCACGCGGTGGCGCGGCTCCTCGATGTGGCCGTAGAGCATGGTGCACGGGGTCTTCAGCCCCTTCTCGTGCGCCAGGCGGTGGATGCGCGACCAGTCCTCCCAGTGGGTGCGGTGGTCGACGATGTGCTGCCGCACCTCCCAGTCGAAGATCTCGGCGCCGCCGCCGGTCAGGGACTCCAGACCGGCGTCGATCAGCTCGTCGAGGATGTCGGAGGCGGACATCCCGGAGATGGTCTCGAAGTGGTGGATCTCGGTGGCCGTGAACGCCTTCAGCGACACGTCGGGCAGTGCGGCCTTCAGCTCCCGCAGGGAGCGCGGGTAGTAGCGCCACGGCAGGTTGGGGTGCAGGCCGTTGACGATGTGCAGCTCGGTGAGGTTCTCGCCCTCCATCGCCTTGGCGAGCTTCACCGCCTCCTCGATGCGCATCGTGTACGCGTCCTTCTCCCCCGGCTTGCGCTGGAAGGAGCAGTACGCGCAGGAGGCGGTGCACACGTTGGTCATGTTGAGGTGGCGGTTGACGTTGAAGTGGACGACGTCGCCGTTCTTCCGCGTCCGCACCTCGTGCGCGAGGCCGCCGAGCCAGGCGAGATCGTCCGACTCGTACAGCGCGATGCCGTCCTCGCGGGTCAGCCGCTCACCGGAACGGACCTTCTGCTCCAGCTCCCGCTTGAGCCCGGCGTCCATGCGATACCTCTTTCTGAGACAGACTCCGTAAACCGTACGCCCAGCCCGTCAGACCTCTTCGGGCAGCTCGCCCACCCGGTTCTCCCACTTGGTGGAGAGCACGATGGTGGTGCGGGTCCGGGACACGCCCTTCGTGCCCGACAGCCGGCGGATGATGCTCTCCAGGCCGTCCACGTCGGCCGCGCGCACCTTGAGCATGTAGGAGTCGTCGCCGGCGATGAACCAGCAGTCCTCGATCTCCCGCAGCTCCTTGAGCCGCTGCGCCACGTCCTCGTGGTCGGCGGCGTCGGAGAGCGATACGCCGACCAGGGCGGTGACACCGAGGCCGAGCGAGGCGGCCTCGACGGTGGCCCGGTAGCCGGTGATGACGCCGGCCGCCTCCAGCCGGTTGATGCGGTCGGTGACGCTGGGTCCGGAAAGTCCGACGAGGCGCCCCAGTTCCGCGTAGGAGGCCCGGCCGTTCTCCCTCAGGGCCTGGATGAGCTGCCTGTCCACCGCGTCCATGCGATCGAAGCCTTCCACTGAAGAGTTCTGAAGATGTGGGTAACAAACGTGTGGGGGGAGGTGGTGCTCGGGTGGTGCTCGATGGTGCCCGGGTGGTGCTCGACGGTGCCCGCCGGCCCCGCTGATGTCCGGGGTGGTGCTCAGCCGGTGGGGCGGGCCCCGCCGAGGTCGCCGCGCCAGCGGCGGTAGAGGCCGTGTCCGACGCCCGCCGCGTCGAGGACGCGTCCGGCGACGAAGTCCACCAGGTCCTGGATGTGCGTCGCTCCCGCGTAGAAGGCCGGCGAGGCGGGCACCACGGTCGCGCCCGCGTCGTCCAGTGTCACCAGGTGCCGCAGCGTCCGGCCGTCCAGCGGGGTCTCCCGTACGGCCACGACCAGCTTGCGGCGCTCCTTCAGGGTCACGCTCGCCGCCCGCTGCAGCAGGTCCTTCGACAGCCCGAGCGCGACGCCCGCGACGCACGCCGTCGACGCGGGCACGATGAGCATGCCCTTGACGGGGTACGACCCCGAGGACGGCCCGGCCGCGAGGTCGCCCGCGCTCCAGTGCCGTACCCGGTCGCCGTCGAGGTCGAGGTCGATGTCGAAGGTGCCGGGCTTGCCGTCGGCGCCCCGGGACAGCCACGCGCGCAGGTCGGTCCGCCAGTGTGCGTCCCGGAAGGAGATGCCGGTCTCGTCGAGCAGGGTGAGCCGCGAGGCCCGGCTGACCACCAGGTCGACGCTCTCGCCCGCGGCGAGCAGGGCCCGCAGCACCGAGGCGGCATACGGAGTGCCGGAAGCGCCGGACACCCCCACGATCCAAGGCCGGCGCGGCGTCTCTCCTGGCTTGACTGGGTTCACGGGACCGAGCCTATCCGGCGCCGCGGAGTGCGAACCCGCCAAGGGTGCCCGGCCGTACCGGACGGGGTCGCCCTGCTGTGCCTTCCGGCTCGGGGCGACGTGGCACGGGCGTCTTTCCCGGGGCGGCCCCCGCCCTGCGGCGCCCCGGCCCCGTGGTGGGCCCATCACGAGGTGGGCCCGCCCCGAGGTGGGCCCGGGGTCAGGTTCCGAAGCACTGCTCCGGCCCGCCGTCCACGGGCAGCAGGCAGGCCTGCGCCTTCGTCGGGTCGCCGCCGGTCATCAGGGTGTAGACGTAGCCGTCGGCGTCGTGCCGGTCCCGGATCACCGCGTGCCGGGTGGGGCGGCCCGGGACCCTCAGCTCGATCCGGTCCCCGACCCGGCCCAGCCAGACCCGTGCCCAGAACGCGTCACAGTGCTCACTGTGCCGGATCTCCATACGGGCCCCGCCGGGGAAGTGCGCCTCCGCCACGGCGCCGAACACGGAGCCCGGCTCGGTACAGCCCTGCGACTCGGAATCCTCGCCGTCGCACGCCGTGCCCCGGCAACCGGGCTGTGCCGGGGTCGGCTCGGCGGGTCCCCGGATCAGCGGAACGGCGGCGAGTACGACGACGGACAGCAGGGCGGAGACCCCGACCGGCCACCAGCGGTCCACGATCCGGCGCCAGTGGCTCCACTGGCTCCACCGGCGCCGCTGTCCGGGCGCCACCGCGCTCGGTCCCGGGTCCGTCACCGCGGTGCGCTCGGGGCGCTCTGGTGCCCGCGGCGTCCGTGTCGCCCCCGACCAGGGCTTCCAGGGCGTCACGGGCTTCCGTGGCGTCGGGGGAGTACGGTCCGTCGCCTCGTCGGCCTCCCGCCGCGGTGCGCGGTGCGGCGCGTCGGTGCCCTGCTCGGTCCCGTCGCCGCGCTGCCGCCTGCCGCTGCACTCGGTCTCGGCCACTTCCCACAGGGCCATCAGGCGCGCGGGCGGCTCGTCGGCCAGGGCGCAGAATTCGGCGACCGTTTCGCGCGGTGGCAGAGTGCGCCCGGTGAGATAGCGGTGCCAGGCCGACTTGCTGGCCGAGGTCCGGTCGGCCAGCGTCCCCAGGCTGAGCCCGGTCCGCTTCTTCAGCGTCACCAGCTCCGCCGCGAGCCCGGCCAGCTCCTCACGCCGCCCACTCATCGGCGCAGCTCCTCCCAGGTGTGCTCGCCGATGACCCCGTCGACGACGAGACCCCCGCGGTCCTCCTGGAACCGCTTGACGGCACGTTCCGTCATCGCGTCGTAGGCGCCGTCGACTTCGGCCACCGGGTAGCCGTGGTACTCCAACAGGCACTGGGCCTCCACCACGTCCCAGCTGATCACCAACTGGTGCAGGTAGGTCCGCCGGGTGTCGCTGTAACCGGCGGTGAGCACGGCTCCCTTCCGCTCCACCGGGCAGTCGTAGGTGGTACCGGCCTCGAAGACGAAGTCGTCCGGCCGTTCCCGGTGGCTCACCCCGCCACGGTCCCAGGTCGCGGCGACGGTGACGGCCGTACTGGCCATGATCAGCAGCGATATCAGGTAGGGCGCCCGGTACCGGGCCCACGCCACAGGTCCTCGCCCGCCCCGCCGGGCCGCCCCGCCGTCCGGATCCGCCCCGCCGTCCGGGGGCGTGCCGCCGTCCGGGGGCGTGCCGTCGGCGGGCACCGCCCCGTCGGCCTCCTCCCGGCCCGGGGCGGCCCGTAAAGAGGCACTCGAGGGAGGGGAACGGAGCCATTCACCGGCCGCCAGCGCGTGCAGCGCCCGCAACCGGTCGCCGTCCTCGCCCGCCAGCGCGGCCAGCTCCGCGACCGCCTCGTGTGGCGGGAGCTTCTTGCCGTTGAGGTACCGCTCCCACGACGACCTGCTGTAACGGGTGCGCCGCTCCAGCGCGGCCAGACTCATTCCGGTGCGGTCCTTCAGCTCCCGAAGCCCGGTCACCAGGCGCCGGGCGGGCGGGCTGAGTTCCTCGGGCAGAGATCTCCACGGCGCCATGGCAGGAGGAAATCCTCTCGTTGCGGGCGTACTCCAGGGCCTTCTTCCCTTGTGTCCTCTCCCGTGTGGACCGCTTCCTCCGGAAGCGTCCCGGACCGTGCCCCGGGACAGAGCGCCCGGGCTGCGTCCCCGCAGGTGAGCGGCGGGGACGTCCCGGGGACACCCGGGACGTCCCGGATCATAGCGCTGCCGGGAAAACTGCCGACAGGCTGGACCGCGTCCGAACGAACCCGCCGGAACGATCCGACGGGCCGTCAGCTTCCCTACCGCAGAGAGAAGTTGCGATGCGCGTTCACCAGAGAATGGCCCTGCTGGTCGCGGCCACGGCGCTGGTCGGCGGTACGACCGCGATCGCCGCGCCGACCGCCGTGGCAGCCTCCGGCGCCCCGGCCGCCGTCGCGGCCTCGTCCTGCACCTACGGCAGCATCGGCTGGTACTGCGGCCACTACTTCTCCGCACCGCAGTCCAGCCCCATGCTCTCCTACGGCAGCACGGGCGCCGCCGTGCGCGAGGTACAGGACCTCATCGCCTCCACCACGGCCTACTACGCGTACCACGACCAGGCACTCGCCGTCGACGGCGACTTCGGCCCGCGGACCCGGGACGCGGTCCGCTGGTTCCAGCGCACGTACATGGGCGCGGCGGAGGCCGACGGGATCGTCGGGCCGAAGACCTGGCGCGAGCTGCGCGCCTGACAGGCCGCACCGCTCCCCGGCATCCCACACCCGCCCACACCCCCGCCACGACGACACAGGAGTGACTCGTGCACCTCGTACGAAGCAGCCGCCGCGGACGCCGATGGACGACCGTGCTGGCCGGTGCGACGGCCACCGCCGCACTGGTCCTGCTCCCCCTCGCCAACGCCCAGGCGGCGACGAACCACGCCCCGCGGGCGACCGCCCTGGCCGACTCCTGCCGCGGCGTCAGCACGGTCGGCCTCTACTGCGGATATCACACGGGCACCGCCTGGGCCGAGCGCGGCAGCACCGGCGCCCATGTGAAGGAGATCCAGGCGCTGATCAACGAAACCACCCGCTACCCGCAGGCCGGCGGCAGCAAGCTGGCCGTGGACGGCATCTACGGGCCCGCCACGGAGTCCGCCGTCACCTGGTTCCAGTGGTACTACATCGGCGTGAGCGCCTCCGACGGCATCGTCGGCCCCCGGACCTGGGACGAACTGCGCTACGGCAACCGCTGACCGCACCACGGGCACAGCGCGCGGCACGCGACGCGCAGCACACGGCACACGGCACACCACCACGGCACGCAGCGCGGGAGTGCGGTCCCGTCGGCCGACCGGCCGACCGGCCGGCCGCACTCCCGCGCTGCCGCCGAAGACGCGCCACCAGCGAAGACCCGAAGAGGAGACAGCGTGCCCCCCGAGCACACCACGCGCCGAGGCTTCATCGGCATGGCAGGCCGGACGGCCGCGGCCGTCACCGCGGCGGCCGCCCTGCCGGTCATCTGTACCGGTCCGGCCCACGCAGCCGGCGAGGACGAACTCTCCTTCGTCCTGAGCCACGACCACCCCGACGCGATCATCCCCGACGTGTCCGACGCCGACTACGCGGCGGGCGTCTCCCGCGAGCCGCTGAACGCGACGTGCGGCTGCGCGCTGCCCGGAGGTGAGGGCGCGTGAGCATCCCCCGTTTCGTCCCCCGCGCCTCCTGGGGCGCCCGGTCGGCCACCAAGATCAGCACGAACATCTCCCCGGAGCTCGGGGGCGTCGCCATCCACCACACCGGAGGGTTCCGCTTCGCCGCCGCCGACCACCGCGACTGCGCGGGCCAGGTCCGGGGCATCCAGCGGGACCACATGGACGGCAACGGCTGGTGGGACATCGCCTACACCTACCTGGTGTGCAATCACGGCTACGTGTTCGAGGGCCGGGGCGTGGGGCTCCGCTCCGCCGCCAACGGCTCCGACTTCGGCAATCAGCGGTACTACGCCATCTGCGGCCTGGTCGGCGGCTTCCTCGTCTACGACGAGATCACGCCGCAGCTCGTCTACGGCTTCCGCAGCGCCATCGCCCACCTGCGCAGCGTCGGCAACGCGGGCACGGGCACGGAACCGCACGGCATCTTCGTCTCGACCGACTGCCCGGGGTCGCGCCTCTACAGCCTCATGCCCGACATGGAACCGGGGCCGGGCAAGGGCAGCGGGGGCTGGGTGCCGAAGCCTCCCCCGCCCATGGACTCCTCGTACCCGTCGGCTCCCGTCTTCCCGGGTGTGTTCCTGCACTACCCGCCCGCGACGGTGCACTCGAGCGCCCGCACGTGGCAGCAGCGCATGGCGGCCCGCGGCTGGTCGATATCGGTGGACGGCGTCTACGGCGAGCAGTCCCGCCGGGTCTGCCTGGCCTTCCAGCAGGAGAAGGGACTGACCGTCGACGGCGTGGTCGGCGCCCGTACCTGGTACGCGGCCTGGAACACGCCCGTCACGAGCGGCGGCTCCGACCCGTCCGCGGCCCCGGCGTGGCCCGGCACCCTGTTCAGCTACCCGCCGGCCACCGTCCACCCCGGCGTCCGCACCTGGCAGCAGCGCATGGCCGCGCGTGGCTGGAACATCGGCACCGACGGTGTGTACGGGCCGCAGTCCCGCACCGTGTGCCTCGCCTTCCAGCGGGAGAAGGGGCTCACCCCCGACGGCATCGTCGGCCCTGCCACCTGGCAGGCGGCTTGGGCCTCGCCCGTCACCTGAGGCGCACCGTCACGCGGCCGGGCCGTCACACGGCCGGGCCGTCACACCGTCAGGCCCCGCACCAGCAGGTCCAGCAGCGCGCACACGAACAGGGCGATGCCGATGAAGCCGTTGACGGAGAAGAACGCCCTGTTCAGGCGGGTCAGGTCGTGCGGGCGGACGATGGTGTGCTCGTAGCCGAAGGCGGCCGCGACGATCAGCAGGCCGAGCCAGAAGAAGGCGCCGGCGCCGGTGGCGACGGCGTACCAGGCGAACAGGGCCGTGGTGACCGTGTGGCAGGCGCGGGCGCCCCAGATCGCGGCGGGGATGCCGAAGCGGGCCGGGACCGACTTCACGCCGACCTGCCGGTCGGTCTCGACGTCCTGGCAGGCGTAGATCAGGTCGAAGCCGCCGATCCAGATGCCGACCGCGAGGCCGAGGATCACGGCCTCCCAGGACCACTCACCGGTGATCGCCAGCCAGCCGCCGATCGGGCCCATCGCCTGGGCGAGGCCCAGGATGGCCTGCGGGAAGTTCGTGAACCGCTTGCCGTACGGGTAGACCACCATGGGGATCACCGCGACGGGGGCCAGGGCGAGGCAGAGCGGGTTGAGCAGGGCCGCCGCGCCCAGGAAGACGACGAGGGCGACCAGCGCGCCGGTCCAGGCGTGCCTGACCGACATGGCGCCGGTGACCAGTTCGCGGTGGGCGGTGCGCGGGTTGCGGGCGTCGATCTCGCGGTCGATGATCCGGTTGACCGCCATCGCGAAGGTGCGCAGGCCGACCATGGCGACGGTGACCAGGAACAGCCTGCCCCAGTGGATGTTCTCGTCCCACTCGTACATCGCGGTGAGGGCGGCGATGTAGGCGAAGGGCAGCGCGAAGACCGAGTGCTCGATCATCACCAGGCGCAGGAACGCCTTGGTGCGCCCAGGCTGCTGCGGCAGCGCGGCGGAAGCCGACGTCACAGTCCGTACTCCTTCCAGCGGCGGTCGACCTTCGCCGCCGTCTCCGGGTCGGACAGCACCATGTCCGGCCAGCCCCCGTCCCGCGTGTACCCCTCCTCGGGCAGCTTCTTCGTGGCGTCGATGCCGGCCTTGCCGCCCCAGAACTGCTGGTAGGAGGCGTGGTCGAGGTGGTCGACCGGGCCTTCGACGACGGTGAGGTCGCGGGCGTAGTCGGTGTTGCCGAGGGCCCGCCAGGCGACCTCGTGCAGGTCGTGGACGTCGCAGTCGGAGTCGACGACCACGATCAGCTTGGTCAGGGACATCATGTGGGCGCCCCAGATGGCGTGCATGACCTTCTGGGCGTGCTTCGGGTACTTCTTGTCGATCGAGACGATCGCGCAGTTGTGGAAGCCGCCGGCCTCGGGGAGGTGGTAGTCCACGATGTCCGGGACGATGATCTTGAGAAGCGGGAGGAAGAAGCGCTCCGTCGCCCTCCCCAGCGGGCCGTCCTCCGTCGGGGGCCGCCCGACGACGATCGACTGGAGCAGCGGACGCTTCCGCATCGTCACGCAGTCGATCTTCAGGGCGGGGAAGGGCTCCTGCGGGGTGTAGAAGCCGGTGTGGTCGCCGAAGGGGCCCTCGGGGAGCATCTCGCCGGGCTCCAGCCAGCCCTCGATGATGACCTCCGCCTGCGCCGGCACCTGGAGCGGGACGGTCTTGCAGTCGACCATCTCGATCCGCTTGCCCTGCAGGAACCCGGCGAACAGGTACTCGTCGATGTCGCCGGGGAGCGGGGCGGTGGAGGCGTACGTCACGGCGGGCGGGCAGCCGAAGGCGATGGCGACCGGCAGGCGCTCGCCGCGACGGGCGGCGACCTGGTAGTGGTTCCGGCTGTCCTTGTGGATCTGCCAGTGCATGCCGATGGTGCGCTTGTCGTGGCGCTGGAGGCGGTAGAGGCCCAGGTTGCGGATGCCCGTCTCCGGGTCCTTGGTGTGGGTGAGGCCCAGGTTGAAGAAGGAACCGCCGTCGTCGGGCCAGGTGAAGAGGGCGGGGAGCCGGTCGAGGTCCACGTCGTCGCCGGTGAGGACGACCTCCTGCACGGGCGCGCTGCCCGGCTTCACCTTCTTCGGCGGTACGTGCGTCATCGCGCCGAGCTTCCCGAAGGCCTCGCGAATGCCGACGAAGCCCTGGGGCAGCTCGGGCTTCAGCAGCCCGCCGATCTTGTCCGAGATGTCGGAGTACGACTTCAGGCCGAGGGCCTTGAGCAGGCGCCGGTCGGTGCCGAAGACGTTCATCGCGAGGGGCATGTCGGAGCCCTTCACGTTCTCGAAGAGCAGGGCGGGGCCGCCGGCCTTGTTCACTCGGTCGACGATCTCCCCGATCTCCAGGTGGGGATCCACCTCGGCCTTGATGCGCTTGAGGTCGCCGTCGCGCTCCAGGGCCCTGAGCAGGGAGCGAAGATCGTCGTAAGCCATGCCGTCCAGTATCCCCGAGCGGCTACCCTGGCCCTGTACCTGGGGGCAGTGACGCGTCCCCGCCCATCGCTTCCGCTGGAGAGAGGCCCCATGCTCCGGGTGCTGATGTTCGTCGTACCACTGGCGTTGAGCGTCTACGCGTTCATCGACTGCATCAGCACGAAGGACGCCGACATCCGCCACATGCCCAAACCGCTGTGGGCGATCCTCGTCCTGCTCTTCCCGCTGGTCGGCTCGATCTCCTGGCTCATCGCCGGCAAGAAGCGGCAGCCGGCGGGCGCGTCGCCCCGGCTGGGCGGCGGCCGGCGGCAGTGGGTCGCGCCGGACGACAATCCCGAGTTCCTGAAGTCCCTCGACAAGGACGAGGAGAAGCGCGGGAACGAAAACCGGGGCGACCGGGGCGAGGGCGGCCCGTCGGACAGCGGCCGGAGCGGCCCCGAGGACGACGAGGACCGCAGGGGCGGCAGGCGGGACGAGGTCTGACGCTCCTCCGCGTCAGATCCTGGTCCAGCGCTGGGAGGCGGAGCCGGTACACGTCGTGGTCGTCAGGCCGACCATGGACGCCCGGCGGTTGAGATCGAGGCAGCCGCCCGTGGTGAGGCTCCTGAGCGAACCGTTCGCCCCCTCCCGCCACTCTCCGCCCGCCTGGCCGCAGGCGGCCCTGACGAGCCAGGCGTTCGCACTCCTGGCGTGGACGCACTGGGCCTTCCCCACGCTGAGGATCCTGAAGGCTCCGCCCGAGGTGCTCTGGAAGCGGAAGACGGCCATGTCGCCCGAGCAGTCGCCGTCGTCGATGGGGTAGCCGACGTACATGCACTTCCCGCTCGACCCGTTCCTCAGCATGAAGCCGTCCGACGTGGACCCGCCGCCGCCTTCCGAGCCGCCGTTGCCGGACCCACCCGCTCCGGACCCGCTTCCGGAGCCGGAGGCACCCGATCCGGACGACCCACCCGCACCGGACGATCCACCCGCTCCGGAGGAGCCGTCGGGGCCCGAACCGCCGGAGCCCGAGCCGCCGCCGGACGCTCCTGTCGCGGCAGCCGCGCCCCCGCCCCCGCCGGGCGCGGTGCCGTCGCCGGCCTGTCCTCCGCCGTCCTCCCCTTCCCTGCTCCTGTCCTTCGTGTCCTTCTTCCCGTCGCCAGGACTGCCGGAAGCGGAGGCGCTCGGGCCGGTCGGACCGGTCGAGCCGGTGGCGGAGTCCGCGGGGCCCGGGGTGGCGGTTCCGGTGGCCGCGGGCGGCGCGCCCGCGGCCCGGTCCTTGTCCGATTCGCTCATCACGTACGGCAGCAGCGTGACGCTCAGCGTGGCCCCCGTCACGACGACCGGGACCACCAGCGCCAGCACCTTCGTACGCCGCCGCCGCTCACGCTTCTCCGGCTGTCCGCCCGTGACCACGGGGACGGACGGCACAGAAGGTGCCGCCTCGTCCGGCTCGGGGAGCTGCACGGGCTCCGGGACCGTCGAGGCGAAAGCCGCCCGCCCGGCCAGCGGACCGCTCACCGCCTCGGGCCACAGGGGCGGAGTGAACGGACCGTGCCGCTCCGCGATCTCCACCAGCTCGGCCGCCGTCGGCCGGCCCTCGTGGTCCTTGTCCAGGCAGGACGCGACGACGTCGGCGAGTTCGTCGTCCAGCTCCCGGAGCGGCTGGAGGTCGGGTTCCTCGTGCACGATGCGGTACAGCACGGCGTGCCCGGACTCGTCGCCGAAGGGCGGCCGGCCGCTCGCCGCGTACGCGATCACCGAGCCGAGCGCGAAGACGTCGACGACGCCGCTCGACGCCCGTTTCCCGGAGGCCTGCTCGGGCGACATGTACGCGGGCGTGCCCACCACCATGCCGGTCTGCGTCAACTGGCTCTGCTCGGCGGCCCGGGCGACACCGAAGTCGATGAGGGTGAGGCCGTCGAGGGTCAGCATGACGTTGGACGGTTTGAGGTCGCGGTGGATCATGTCCAGCGCGTGCACCGACGCCAGTGCGGTGGCGGCCTCCCGCAGGACGAGCCACAACGCCTCCGCGGGCAGGGGCCCGTGCAGGTCGACGGCCTCGCGCAGGGTGATGCCGGGCACGTAGGCGGTGGCGAACCACGGCGGCCGGGCGTCCCGGTCACCGGCGAGCAACGGTGCGGTGGCCTCCTCGGGCAGACGCGCGAGGTTGTCCAGCTCGTGTCCGAAGCGGCGGAGGAAGTCGTTGTCCTCGGCGATCGCCGCCGGCAGCACCTGTTTGACGGCCGCGTACCGGCCCTCGTGGACACCGAGATAGACGCGGCCCATACCGCCGACGCCGAGCCGTCCCAGCAGCGGGATCGGTCCGATCCGGCGCGGGTCGTCATCCTCCAGCGGCTCGGCGCCACTGCCCGTGAGGCCGCTTCCGGCTTCCCCGCTCAACTCTCTCCCCGTTCACCGGCTGCCGCGAGCTCCCGTGTGGGCGGTCACGGCCACGGACCGAAAGCTACATCTTTAGCACGGCCGCCCCAAGTGCCGCTCCCGCAACACCGCATGAGGGATCGTCAGATACATGCCGGACGGACCGCGTCAGCGACTCGATCCGGGTGGCGGTGAGTGCCGCGGTCGCGGAACTCCGGCCGGCGCAGCAGTTCGCCGTGCACCACCTCGACCGCGACGAGCCGTCCGCCCGGGGAACGGCCGAGGAAGACCCGGCCCATGCCGCCCACGCCCCGCCGGCCCGGCAACCGGGTACTCCCCGACGGAGCGCGGGGCGTCCGGCTCCCGCGCCGGCACGGATGCCTCACGGCGCGCGGCCTCCACCCGGTCTCTCCCCGTACGGGCGGGCCGAGCACAGGGGCAGGCGCACCTCGTTCCCCGAACCGGACGTCTCCCCCGTCCCAGCTCCGGCGGCATCGGCGCAGGTCATCGGGCGGGACGTCCCTGAGAGCCCCCGGGACGTCCCGGAGTCTCCCGAGACGTCCCGGAGTGCTTGCCCATCGGTGGGCGCGAACCCAGGATCGACACCGCCGGGCGAGGCCCCGTCCACCGGCCGGGCCCTCGACGCAGGAGCAGGAGTCTGGAGACGAATGAACCTCAGAAAGAAGCTCGTCGGTGCCACCAGTGTCCTCGCGGTCTCCGCGGGCCTTCTCGGGGCAGGCGTCGTCACCGCGCCCGCCGCGCACGCCGCTTCGACCTGTACGACGGCGGTGCTGACGAACATGGGCGGCCACTACTACGCGAACCAGCCGTCCACGAACAGCTGGTCCACGAACTGCCTCCTCTCGCAGGGCAACCAGGGCTACGCGGTGGAGGCCCTCCAGCGGTCGTTGAAGCGGTGCGTGAACGCGTGGACGCAGAACAACGTCGTCGTGGACGGCATCTACGGACCGAAGACCGCACAGGCCGTGAGGTACGCGCAGGCGAAGTACGGCGTCGCGGTGGACGGCGTGTACGGGCCCGACACCCGTGACGCCATGCGCTGGTGGTCGGAGAACTACGGCAGCGGCGGCGACGCGTGCCGTAGCTGACGGGACCGCCCGCACGGGCCGTCCACCGCCGCGGCCCCGCCCACCGCGAGGCGGGCCCACACCGATTCCCGATGGAAGGAACCCCATGAACCTACGCCGTACCGCGGCTTCCCTCGCCACCCTCGGACTCGTCGCCACCGGCGCGGTCGTCGGCGCGGCGGGCACCGCCCAGGCCGCCACCCACTGCCAGGGAACCTCGACGTACTCCACCCAGTACGGCGAGTACCTGAAGCCGACCACGACGAACGGCAGCCGCAACGTCAACTGCCTCCTCTCCAGCGGTGACGGCTTCAACGGTGGCGGTCAGAACGCGGCCGTCAAGCAACTCCAGCGGTCGCTGAACAGGTGCTTCCCCGGCACGGACCTGGATGTGGACGGCATGTACGGGCCTGCCACCGTCAACAAGGTGAAGGAGGCGCAGCGGAGCAAGGGCATCGCCGCGGACGGCGTGTTCGGCCCGCAGACCTCCCGGTACATGAACTGGGCGATGAAGGGCGCGACCGGCTGCACGTACGGCGGCGTCGCCTAGCCGACCGCTCCTGGCGGCCCGCCGACGGGGGTGGCGGGCCGCCAGGTCACCGGCGTACGCGGTGAAACTCCTCGGCGGCGGCACGGTGCCCGGAGCGTGGCGGTCGACCGGGCCGCCGTCCGATGTCCTGCCGGCCCGGCACCAGCGCCGGCGACGACGCCTGCGGTGCCACGTCCGGCCCGTGCCCCGCCCCGGCGGATGCCGAGGAGGGACGGCGCGGGCACACCCGGGAGACCCGGCACACCCGCTGCCGGCGCCGCTTCACCGACCACGCGGTACTGGAGTGCCGCGCCCGAGCCGGGCGGTGTCCTCCGGTGCGGCGTCGTCCGCCGACCGCGCCAGGTACGCGTGGTTGTCCTCGATGAGGCGGTCCAGCGCGTCCCTGGCGGCGGCGAGGCTGTCGATGGCCCCGGACAGCCGGGCCCGCTCGCGGCCCATGATCTCCAGTGCCTGCCGCGCCCTGTCCTCGCTCGGCTCGGCCATGCAGGGCACCATCTCGGCGATGGTGCCGCTGGACATGTCCGCCGCCAGGAACGCCCGCACCAGGCGCACCCGCTGGACGTGCTCCTCCTCGTAGTGGCGCTGTCCGCTGGGCGAGCGGGAGCTGACGAGCAGACCCTGCTCCTCGTAGTAGCGCAGCGACCGGCGGCTGGCTCCCGTCCGGGCGGAGAGTTCACCGATCCGCATGCCGCGCTCCTCCGTGCTTCCGGCCACTTGACCCTGACACTGATGTGAGCTTTTAGGTTACCTCCATGCTGAAGCTCATCTTCATGATCAACCGCGTCGAGGGAATGTCGTACGAGCGTTTCGTCGAGCACCACCGGGACCAGCACGCGCCGCTGTTCACCTCCATCCCGGAGGCGGAGCGCTACGTGCGCAAGTACACCGTGTCCCACCCGGTACCCGCCGGGAACTACCCGCGCCGGGCCTACGACGGCCTGACGGAGATCTGGTTCGACGACTGGGAGGACCACGACGCCTTCTTCGCCTCCGACAACTACCGGACACGGGTCAACCCCGACGAAGCACGCTTCATCGACATGGACTCGGTGGCCGTGATGGTCACCGAGGAGAAGGTGGTCATCTGACGGACCGGCGCGACGGCGGAGACGGAGTCGGCTCTCGCGGTGGCTGCCCTAGGCTGCGGTCCGTGACGCCAGACGAGCGCCGTCTCCGCACCGTCGACCTGGCCCGGTCGGCCGGCCTCTCGACGCAGCAGATCCGCAACTACGAGGACGCCGGTGTCCTTCCCCCGGCCGGGCGGACCGATTCCGGGTACCGCGTCTTCGGGGAGGTGCACCGGCACGCGCTGCTGACGTACCGGGCGTTGCGCAAGGGGTACGAGCCGTTGACGGCGACGCGGGTCATGCGGGCCGTGCACGACGGGGACGTACCCGGCGCGCTCGCCCTGGTGGACGCCGCGCACGCCGCCCTGCACGAAGAGCGGGTGTCGCTGCGGGCCGCGAGCGACGCGCTCGAGGCGCTCGCCCGGGACGAGCCCGAGCCGCTGCCCCGCCCGGGCGGCGGCCTGCGCATCGGCGAGGCCGCCGCGCTGATCGGCGTACGGACGTCCGCGCTGCGGGTGTGGGAGTCCGCGGGGCTGCTCGCACCCGGCCGGGACCATGGCACCGGGTACCGCGTGTACGGTCCCGCCGACGTGCGCGACGCGCGGGTCGTGCGCACCCTGCGCCGCAGCCACCACCCCTTCGACCAGATCCGCCCCGTCCTGGCCGGCCTGCGGCGCGAGGGCGGCGGCGAGGCCCTGCGGGCGGCGCTCGGGGCGCGCGGGCACCTCCTCACCGCGCGGACCCGGGCGATGCTCGCGGGAGCGGGCGCCCTCCACGCCTATCTGGAGCGCACCGGCCCCGGGTGAACGACAGCACCCCGAACCGCCGTTCGAGAAGCCATCCGTTCCGTTGAACCGTGGCGACACCTCACGTGCGCGGTCGCGGCCACGGCATTCCCTTGGTCGGGTCTGTTACACCTGCGAACGGAGACTCCCCTCGTGCGAATGACCGACATCCAGCGCTGCGAGATCCGGCCGGGGCGCCTCGTCGAGTGGACGCTCAGTCCCAGGACCCTCGACATCGCGGCGTCGTTGCCCGAGGACACCCGGCCACCGGCGTACATCCAGGAGTCGCACATCCGCACCGCCCGGTCGGTCCGCGAGGGCGGTCTGTCCGTGCCGACCTGGCTCGGCACGGCCTTCGACATCCCCGGCCCGGTCGATCTCGACGTACTCCAGGAGGCGCTGCGGGCGTGGACCCTCCGGCACGAGACGCTGCGCAGCGGCTTCCGCTGGAGTGGTGCGGCCGGTGACCCGATGCGGCGGTTCACCCTCGACGCGGACGCCGTCTTCCTGCACCGCGAGGACGTCGGCGACTTCCCGGAGGCCTCCGGTCTGGCCCGCCGCCTCCAGGACCGCTTCGACCACGTCGCGGACGCGCTGCACTGGCCGAACCTGATCTACGCGGCGGTCGTCCGCGACGACGGCGTCAGCGTCTACATGGCCTTCGACCACAGCAACGTCGACGCCTACTCCATCTACCGCATCCCCGCCGAGATCGACGAGTTGTACACGGCGGGCGTCGAGGGCCGGACCGTGCCGCGTCCGCCGGTCGGCAGCTACGTCGACTTCTGCGAGGCCGAGCGGGCGAACGCGGACCGGATCGACGGCTCCCACGACATCGTCGCCCGCTGGCGGGAGTTCATCCGGCGGTGCGGGGGGCGGCTGCCCTCCTTCCCCGTCGACCTCGGCGTGGAGCCCGGCGGCGCGCTGCCCGAGCAACGCCTCCTGCGCGAACCGCTGGTGGACGCCGCCGACGCCGCCGCCTTCGAGGCGTACTGCCGTCCCTACGGCGGCAGCCTGATCGGCGTGCTGGCCGCCACCGCGCTCATCGTCCACGAGATCGGCGGCGCGCCCGTCTACCGCACGGTCGTGCCGTTCCACACCAGGTCGCGGTCCCAGTGGTCCCAGTCCGTGGGCTGGTACGTCGGCGGCGCGCCGATCGAGATCCCCGTGACGGGGGCCCAGGACTTCCCGGGCACCCTGCGCACCGTGCGGGCCGAACTCCAGGCCAACCGGCGGCTGTCCCGGATGCCGGTCGACCGGGTGCTGCGCCTGCTCGGCACGGACTTCCGGCCCACGTCACCGGACCTGTACTCGATCGTGTCCTACGTCGACGCCCGCGACGTCCCCGGCTCCGGCCGCTGGCCGGACCGGACGGCGTACGCCCTGCTCAGGGTCTCGTACGGCGACCAGATGTGCGCGTGGGTCACCCGGCTCCCGGAGGGCCTGTGGTTCGCGAGCCGCTACCCGGACACCGACATGGCGCACAAGAACCTGCGCCTGTACGTCGAGCGGCTGCGGGACATCGTCACGGGCGTCGCCCGTCCACGTTCCTAGGAATGCCGTCCGCCTTTTCGCACCTCTTATTGCGCCGCTCCCTTACCTCTCTCACCCGTCAGGCTCGGCCAGAGTTTGCGAACCGCATCGGATGTGTAATGTTCCAACGTGTCGGAACCCGCAACCTTTTCACTCGAGCCATTGACAGATCAATGCGCGTCGATTTGCGCCCGCAAGGAGCACGTAGTCCTCGGCGTCAGCCCGGGGAACAGCTATTTCCGGGTCGCTCTGCTCACTGATCTTCTTCGCTGGCTCAGCGACAATTTCGCGCGGGTGGACGTCGTCGTCCCGGACGCGGCACTGATCCACACCTTCACCGCTCTCGGCTACGCGCCCGAGCGGGCGGCCGGCAAGGTACGGGCCGAGATCAACGTGCTGCGCAACCGCGTCGTGCGTGCGTGGGCCGCCTCGGGCGGCCCACGCGGCGGCGACGGTGTCCACCTGATGTCCGAGCTCACCGACCGGGTCGCGTACCGGAACGCGCTGGCGCGGTGCGAGGCGGCGGTGCGCACGGACGCGGAGCTGCGGAGGGCCTGCCGGACCGCCAGCCGGGAGGTGCTGCTGTCCCGGCGTCCCGCGCGGGAGCCCGTCGACGAGGAAGTCGAGACAGGACTGCGCTATCTGCTCGCGGAACTGCCGTTCTTCGTCGCCTCGGCGGACATCTTCGGCGCGCCGTCCTCCCTGACCTTTTACCACCGCCCCTTTCCCCTCGCCAATCTGATCTTTTCGAGACGCACACGACTTGTGGTCTCGGAACGGCAGGCCTATGCGCTCGTCCGGCCCGTCGATCACTCCCCTCTTCCCCTCAGAACCACGACACGGTAAGGGAATCCACCCATGAGCATGGAGACGCTCACCCATCCCGACCCCTACGCCAATCTCGCGGCGTCGTACGACCGGCTGGCAGAATGGGCCGTCACCGAGCAGCACGAATCCGCGCGCGGCCACATGGCCGATTTCCTCCAGGCGTTCTGGGAAACCAAGCCCGGTCCGGTGCACCGGGTGCTGGAACTGTGCTGCGGTACCGGCCTGATGCTCGCCGAACTCACCCGGCGCGGCTACGCCATGACCGGTCTCGACCGGTCACCGGCGATGCTGGAGCAGGCCAGGCGGCGGCTGGGCGAGGACACCGTCCTGATCCGGTCCGAGCTGCCGGAGATCCCGGACGGCATCGGCGGGTTCGACGCCGTCATCAGCGCCGCCGGCGGGTTCAACTACCTCTCGGAGCGGCAGATCGACGCCACCCTCGCCGCCGTGGCCCGCTTGCTCCCGCCCGGCGGGACGTTCGTCTTCGACGTCTACGGCCAGGGGTTCTTCACCAAGCTCTTCGACCCGTCCGCACCGCGCGTCATGGCGCTGGAGATGGAGGACACCTCCTACATCTGGACGTTCACCACCGCGGCCGGCGACGCCCACTTCGACATGGCCTACAGCCAGTTCCACCGGGACGAGAACGGCACCGGGGACTCGTGGGTCCGCACGCGGGACCTGCACCGCTTCTACAAACTGCCGCACGACACCGTCCGCCGTCTGGCCGCCGAGCACGGCTTCACCGGGGCCGAGGTCCACGACAACTACACGTCCGCCCCCTCCGGCCCGCACACGCTGTACGACACCTGGACCCTCACGCGGGGCACCGGATGACCGCCGCGGACATCCGGGCGGCGAACCTGGGCGACCCGGAGCTCTGCCGCGCCTACGCGGCGTGCGAGTCCTTCCTCCGGCACAACTTCGTGAAGCACTACTTCCTGCTCCGGCAGCTGCTGCCCCCCGGCAGGCGCCCCTACTGGGACGCGGTGCTCACGTTCTCGATCCACGTCGACACCCTCATCGACGACGCCCGCGTGCCGGTCGCGGAGCGCGTCACCCGCTACGACGCCTACCTCCGCGACTTCTTCGCGCTCCTGGACGGGGAGGACCCCTGGACCGGGCCGCCGCAGTCACGCCAGGACGACCTCGGCCGGACCTCCGCCCGGGCCTTCGCGCACTTCACCCGCGTCTGGGACATCCCCCGCGACTCCGTCCAGCTGGCCGCGAAGAGCATCGCCGCCGATCTGCACGTCACCGAGTACGCCTCCTTCACCGATCTGGAGCAGCACATCCGCAGGACCGGCGGCGAGTACAACCTGTGGCTCAACGCCCTGCTCGGGCCCCGGGCCCACCGCAGCGAGGAGGCCAAGGAGCACGCCATGGCCGCCATCCTCGGTCTCCAGCTCACGGACAACCTCCGCGATCTCCGCGAGGACCTCGCGGACGGCCGGCTCTTCCTCCCCCTGGCCGACCTCAAGGCGTTCGGGATCGACCGCGCCGAGCTGGAGGCGGCGGCCCGGGACCGCCGCATGACCGACAGACTGCGCGACCTGGCACGCTTCGAGGCCGAACGCGCGCGTGGCTACCTGGACAGAGCCGCCGACTGGTGGCGCTGGGCGGACGCCGGCGCCCGGGAGCTGCCCCGGCAGTACGTGCGCATGGCCGGGTACATCCTGCGCCAGGTCGCCCACTCCCGCCACGACGTCTTCCACGCCCCCACCCTCCGGGGGCGGCTGGCCTGCATGACCGCCTCGGGCGCCAGCCTCACCCTCGGCTACGCCCGCAGGGCGGCCGGCCGCCGCTTCACCTCCCCCGGCAACACGGCGGGCCGCACGCACACCCCGGAAGGGAACCGCCCGTCATGATGCCGGACCAGCTGGACACCCTCGGAGACTACTACGACTCCCACGCCGAGCTGGCGCACGCGGTGCTGGGCACCCGGGCCATGCACAAGGGCTACTTCACCGGCGGCGGGGACCCCGCCACGTACGCCGAGGCCGCCGACCGCCTCACCCGGACGGCCGGACGACGGCTCCGGCTCGGCCCGGACCACGCCCTGCTCGACATCGGGTCCGGCGGGGGCCAGCCGGCGGTGCTCCTGGCCGAGGAGACGGGGTGCGCCGTCACGGGTGTCGACGCCACCCCCGGCCAGGTGGCCGCCGCCCGGCGCCTGGCGGCGGGCGCGACGGCCCCGGACCGGATCTCCTTCGAGAGCGGTGACGCCAGGCGACTGCCCCTCCCCGCGGACTCCTTCGACCGCGTCCTGATGATGGAGGTCGTCTCCCACCTGCCCGACACCCTCACCGGGGGCAAGGCGGCGGCGTTCGCCGAAGCGGCCCGCTGCCTGCGCCCCGGCGGCCTGCTGGCGCTGGTGGACATGGTCCTGCCGCCCGGGGGCGGTGAACCGGTGGGCGGGGGCTGGATGGACGACGTGCCCTCGGTGCACCTCAGCACACGGCGAAGACTCCTCGGACTCCTCACCGCGGCCGGGTTCGACATCCTCGACGTCGAGGACCTCGGACGGAACACGTGCCACAGCGGCCCCCGGGCCCGGCGTGAGTTCGAAAGCCGCCGCCCCGGCCTGGCCGACGCCTACGGGCACGACGCCGTCGAGCGGATCGTCCCGGTCATGGAGCAGGTGGCCGAGGCCGACGAGCACCTCGGCTACCTCCTGATCACCGCCCGGGCACGACCGAGGCCGGCCCCCTGACACACGTCGGGAGACCGGCCTCGGGCGCTGCCTGGTTCAGAAGCCCACGGACTGGAGGGCGCCCAGGCCCACGTCCGCGTAGGAGTGCTTGCCGGAGACGAAGATGTTGACGCCGTAGTAGTTGAACAGCCAGCAGCCGAAGGCGGCCAGCGCCAGGTAGGCGGCCTTGCGGCCCTTCCAGCCGGCGGTGGCGCGGGCGTGCAGGTAGCCGGCGTAGGCGACCCAGGTGATGAAGGACCAGACCTCCTTGGGGTCCCAGCCCCAGTAGCGGCCCCAGGCGTCGCCCGCCCAGATCGCGCCCGCGATGATCGTGAACGTCCACAGCGGGAAGACGGCGGCGTTGACCCGGTAGGCGAACTTGTCGAGCGAGGCGGCGGCGGGCAGCCGGTCCAGGACCGAGTTGGCGAAGCGGCCCGGGGTGCCGCCGTTCGCGAGCTTGTTCTCGAAGCTGTCCTTGAACAGGTACATGATCGTGGCGACCGCGCCGACGTAGAACACCGCGCCGCAGAAGATCGCCGTGGAGACGTGGATGTACAGCCAGTACGACTGGAGCGCGGGGACCAGCTGGTCGCTGGCGGTGTAGAGGACCTTGACGGCGATACCGAGGTCCAGGAGGACCGTGGTGATCAGGGGGAGGCCGAGCCAGCGGATGTTCTTCTTCAGGGCCAGCAGCAGGAGGTACACGCCGACGGCGACCGTCGTGAACGTGATGTTGAACTCGTACATGTTGCCCCACGGCGCCCGCTGCACCGACAGGGCGCGGGTGAGCACGCCACCGGCCTCGACCGCGAAGGCGAGCACGGTGAGCGAGATGGCGATCCGGCCGTAGAGGTCGCCCTTCTCGGTGCCGCCGTGCGCCCCCGGCCCGTCGGGCACGTCGCGGGTGCCGGTCGCGGCGCGGACGACGACCTTCGGCCGCTCCAGTACGGCGGTGCCGCCGGCCTTGTTCACGGTGACGGCCGGGGCGGCCTTCGTCTGCGCCTCACCGTCCGCGGTGAGTGCGGCGGCGGTGCGGCCGACCTTGCTGCGGCTGCCGAAGGTCCACTCGGCGATGTACGCGAGGAAGGCCAGCGTGTAGACCGCGATCGCGGAGTAGATCAGCGTGTTGCTGGTGTTCGCGAGGTTCTCGTTGGTCGCGGCGGCCAGCTCGGTTGCGGCGGCGAGAGTCACTTCTCAGCCCCTTCGGCAGGTACGACGTGGGTGTCGGGGGAATCGGGGGTGTCGTCGCCGGTCTTCGGCGCGTCGGGTGCGTCGGGTGCCCGCTCGTACAGGATCCCGGCGAGGTCGCCGAGCTCTTCGGGGACCTTCGCGGACTCGCTGCGCCCGAGGCCGGCCATCTCGACGACCGTGACACCGTCGGCGCCCTTGACGGCCCGCACCCAGACGCGGCGGCGCTGGATGAACAGGGAGCCGGCGAGGCCGAGGATGGCGGCGACGGCACCGGCGAGCGCCCAGCCACTGGCGGGCTGCTGGGTGACCTGGAAGCCGGCCCACTCCTGGACGCCCTCGAAGGTGACCGTCCCCGCGCCGTTCGGGAGCGTCATGGTCTCGCCGATCTTGAGCTGCTTCTTGAACAGCTCGCCGTCGGAGTCCTTGAACTCCTCCAGGTTGGTCTTGTCGAGCTGGTAGATGCTCTTCGAGAAGCCCGCGTCGACACCGAGGTCGCCGTGGTAGGCGGAGAGCGCGAGCATCGGGTTGACCAGTGCGGGGAACGTCGAGAGCATCGTGCTGCCCTCGCCGCCGTAGGTCGGCAGGAAGAAGGCGTTGAAGCCGAGCTGCTCCCTCTCGCCCTCGGCGTTGCGGTAGCCGTCCCGGACCATGACGGCACCGGAGGAGGTGACGTTGGAGTCCAGCGGCAGCAGGGCGGTCGCCTCCTTGTCCATGACGACCTTGCCCTTGGCGTCCCGGACGGTGAGGACGGGCGCGTAGCCGTGGCTGACGAGGTAGACCTTGGAGCCGTCGATCTCCAGCGGCTCGTTGACCTTGATGGTGGTCGCCTTGTCCTTGCCGTAGGCGCCTTCGGCGTAGTCGACCGTGGCCTCGTAGACGCGCGGGGTGCCGCGGTTCGGGCCGGTCGGCTCGTAGGTGCCGCGGAAGTCCTTCAGGGTGAAGCTGAAGGGGGCGAGGTCGTGGTCCGGGTCGAAGAGGTTGCCGGACTTGAAGTCGTCGTACTGGGTGAGCGTGTTGGAGAAGCCGTCGCCCTCCACGATCAGCTTGTTGCCCTCGTACTTGAACAGCTGGCCCCAGGCGAAGGCGATCAGCATCACGATCAGCGCGATGTGGAAGAGCAGGTTGCCGGCCTCGCGCAGGTAGCCCTTCTCGGCGGCGACGGCGTCACCGACGGTGTGGGCGCGGAACCGGCGCTTCTTCAGCAGCGCGAGCGCGGCCTCGCGGACCTGCTCGGGCTCGGCCGACGTGCGCCAGGTGGTGTAGGCGGGCAGCCGGGTCAGGCGGCGGGGGGCGCCGGGCGGCCGGCCGCGCAGCTGGCCGACGAACTGCCAGGTGCGCGGGACGATGCAGCCGATGAGGGAGACGAACAGCAGGATGTAGATCGCGGAGAACCACACCGAGCTGTAGACGTGGAAGAGGCCGAGCTTGTCGTAGAGGGGCCCGAGGAAGTCGTGGTTCTCACGGAACTCCTCGACCTTCACCTCGTCGACGCCGCTCTGCGGGATCAGTGAGCCGGGGATCGCGCCCAGCGACAGCAGCAGGAGCAGCAGCAGCGCCACCCGCATCGAGGTGAGCTGCCGCCAGAACCAGCGGGCCCAGCCGATGACGCCCAGGGAGGGGAGGCCGGGGGACTCCTCCCTGGGGGCGGTGGAGAGCTGGGAGCCGGCGGCGCCGAGGTCCTGGTCCTCGCCGGTCGCCGGGGTGTCCGTCGGGGTCTTGCCCGTGGTGGTCTTGCTCATCGGTCAGATCCCTACAGTGAAGCCGTTGGACCAGGTCTGCATGTCCTGCACGATGCTGTCCCACACGCCGGTCAGCAGCAGCAGTCCGGTCGCGATCATCATGACGCCGCCGATCCGCATCACCCACACATAGTGGCGCTTGATCCAGCCGAAGGCGCCGAGCGCCTTGCGGAAGGCGACCGCGGCGAGCACGAAGGGCAGGCCGAGGCCGACGCAGTAGGCGACGGTCAGTACCGCGCCGCGGCCGGCGGTGCCCTGTTCGGCGGAGAGCACCAGCACGGACGAGAGGGTGGGGCCGATGCAGGGCGTCCAGCCGATGCCGAAGAGCGCGCCCAGCACGGGGGCGCCGATCAGGCCGTTCACGGGCTTCTTGTGGAAGCGGAACTCGCGCTGGGTGAGCCAGGGCATCAGGCCCATGAAGAAGACGCCCATGAGGATCATGAACACGCCCAGCACCTTGGTCAGGACGCCCCTGTTCTCCTGGAGCGTCTCGCCGAAGAAGCCGAACAGCGCACCGCTGGAGACGAACACGGCGGTGAAGCCGAGGACGAAGAGGGAGGCGCCGGCGACCATCCGCCCGCGCCGGGCCTCGGCCAGGTCGGTGCCGGTGACCCCGGTCACGTAGGAGAGGTAGCCGGGGACGAGCGGCAGGACGCAGGGCGAGAAGAAGGAGACGAGGCCGCCGAGCAGCGCGATGGGCAGGGCCACCAGCAGGGCGCCGTTGAGCACCGTGCCGTTGGTGCCCGCCACGGCGAGCGTGGACAGTGCGCTCACGTCACTTCTCCGACTCGCCGGACTCGCCGGTGAGGTACGGGGCGAGCATCTTGCGGAGCTTCTCCTCGCTCAGCGCCTGGAGGGTGCGCGCCGCGACCTTCCCCTCCCGGTCGATGATGAGGGTGGAGGGGATGGCCTGCGGGTTGAGGGTGCCCTTCTCGAAGCGGAGCATCAGCTTGCCGGTCGGGTCGTACAGGCTCGGGTAGCTGACCCCGAACTCCTCCTCGAAGGCCTTGGCCGGGCCGGTGGAGGTGTCGCGGGTGTTGATGCCGACGAACTGGACGCCCTGGTCCTTGACGTCCTGGTAGACCTTCTCGAAGTTCTTGGCCTCGGCGCGGCAGGGCGGGCACCAGGAACCCCACACGTTGAGCACGACGACCTTGCCCTTGTAGTCGTCGACGTCCAGCTGCCCCCCGTCGACCGTCTCGCCGGACAGGTCGGGGGCGTCGGCCCGCTCGCCCTTGTCGGCGGTGGAGATGCCGTCCGCGCCGGTGACGAAGCCCGTCTGGCCGCCTCCGCCGGACGTCCCTCCGGAACCGCACGCGGACACGAACAGCGCGACCGCGGCGGCGCCCGTGGTCAGGGCGACACGGCGACGGGCGCGGGCGGTGGTGCGGGCGCGGTTCGAGCGGTTCGAGCGGTTCGAGCGCAGGGGGGCGCTGCTGGCGGCACTCATGTGAAAAGTTTCGCATGTCCGTTCCGGGGATCTTGCGCGCCCCCCTCACGGGCGGAAATCCGCATTTCAGGCGGCGTTCGCGGGGGGTGTCGAGGCGCTCGCGCCGGTCTCCTTCAGGAAGGCGTTCCAGCCGCCGGCCGGCCGCTGCCCCACCTCGACGGTACGGAGTTTGGCGAGCACCTCGGGCTTCTGCACGTCCAGCCAGTCGGTGAACTGGCGGAAGGAGACGAGCCGGATGTCGCCGCCGCTCCCCTTCTCCCTCTCCCTCGCGATGTGCTCGAGGGTGTTCTCGACGGCGTCCATGTAGATGCCGCCGTTCCACTCCTCGAAGTGGTTGCCGATGAAGAAGGGCACCCGGTTCGTCTCGTATGCCCGCTTGAAGCCCGATATGTATGCCTGGGTGGCCTGTTCGCGCCAGCCCGGGTAGCGGTGCGCGGGCGCCTTGGTCGAGTTGACCGACTGGTTGGCGAGGATGTTGTAGTCCATGGACAGCACCTCGAAGGAGTGTCCGGGGAAAGGTATCTGCTGCAACGGCAGGTCCCAGATCCCGTCCTTCTTCGCCGGCCACACCTGGCGGCCGCCGGGCGAGGAGGCGTCGTAGCGCCAGCCGAGCTCGCGGGCGGCGGGCAGCAGGTTGTCCTGGCCGAGCAGGCAGGGCGTACGTCCCCCGACGAGCTCCTTGTCGTAGTCGAAGGGAAGCGGCGGCAGGTCGGTCCAGCCGGTGTTGGTCCGCCACTCCTTCACGAAGGACCTCGCCTGGTCGATCTCGCTGCGCCACTGCGCCGGCGTCCAGTTGCCGACCGTGCCGCTGCCGCCGCAGAAGTGGCCGTTGAAGTGGGTGCCGATCTCGTGGCCGTCCAGCCAGGCCCGGCGCACCCCCGCGAGCGTGTCCTTGATGTGGGCGTCGGTGAGGTAGCCGATGTCGGAGGCGCCGCGCGGGTTGTTCGGCGGGTCGTAGAGGCGCTTCTTCGACTCGGGCAGCAGATACAGGCCCGAGAGGAAGAAGGTCATGTACGCGCCGTGCTCCCGGGCGAGGTCGAGGAAGCGCGGGAAGAGACCGTTGCCGACCTCCCCGGCCCCGTCCCAGGAGAAGACGACGAACTGCGGCGGGGTCTGGCCGGGTTCCAGCGGCACGGGCGCGTCCGGCTGGTGGGGCTGCCTGCCGGTGTACGACGTGGAGCCGTCGCCGAGGGGCCGGGCGGGCGCCTGGCTGCTGCCGGAGGGCGAGGGCTTTCCGGAACCGCCGTCCCGGTGGGCGCCGCCCGGAGCTGTGTGGGAGCCGGAACCGCAGCCCGCGAGCCCTGCCGCGGCCGCGGCGCCCGCGCCGAGTCCGAGCATGCCCCTGCGGGTGAGAGTGCGGGGGGAAGTGCGCATCGCAACCTCGTTCGTCGCGTCCTCTGGTGGTCACTCGGTCAGAGGACGGGACGAACGTGCGGGTTCCGGAAATTCGTGCGGATTCCGTAACGGGTGTCCCGTACGGCCGGTTGTGTGGCCGTACGGGACGGACGGGATGCGGCGGGCGGGACGGTGTGCAGCGGGCGGGCGTCGGCCGCAGCCGGCGGCCCCGTGGGGCGTGCGGGACGGGCCGCCGCCCCGCGGAGGCCCGTCAGGCGTCGGGCCCGTCAGGGATGTCGGGCCCGTCAGGGATGTCAGGCCCGTCAGGCCCCGAAGGCCTTGCCCTGCCCCTTGACCGGCTTGGCCCCCGCGAGGAGGTGGGCCGGGACGAGGTCGCGGGCGGGCTCGGTGTAGCCGACGGAGACGATCCGGTCTCCCTGGTACGTGAACGTCGTCAGCGACGCCAGCGTGCACTGCCGCTTGCGCGGGTCGTGCCACAGTCGCCGCCGCTCGACGTACGACCGCAGGATCCAGATCGGCAGCTGGTGGCTGACGACCACGGCCTCGTGCCCGCGGGCCCGGTCCCTGGCCGCGTCCAGCGCGCCCATCATGCGCACGACCTGGTCGACGTACGGCTCTCCCCAGGACGGCTTGAACGGGTTGACCACGTGCCTCCAGTTGGCGGGCCGGCGCAGCGCGCCGTCGCCGATGCCGAAGGTCTTGCCCTGGAAGACGTTGCCGGCCTCGATGAGCCGTGTGTCGGTGGCGAGGTCGAGTCCGTGCGCCTTGGCGATCGGCGTCGCCGTCTCCTGCGCCCGCTCCAGCGGGGAGGCCACGACGTACGTCACGTCACGGGGGGCGAGGTGCTCGGCGACCCGGTCGGCCATGCGCCGGCCCAGGTCGGAGAGGTGGTAGCCGGGCAGGCGGCCGTAGAGGACGCCGGAGGGGTTCTCCACCTCTCCGTGCCGCATCACGTGGACGACGGTGATGTCGTCCTTCGCCCCGGCCTTCGCGCCGTCCTCCGTCTCACCCTTCATCTCGTCCTTCACCTCACCCTTCTCCGCGTCCTTCTCCTCGTCCTTCTTCTCCCCGGCGCTCACGCGGTTGCCTCCGCCGCCGCGCGGGCCGCCGCGGGAAGGGCGTCGGCGATGCGCTGGACGGCGCGCTCGTCGTGCGCGGTGGAGACGAACCAGGACTCGAAGGAGGAGGGCGGCAGGTAGACGCCGTTCTCCAGCAGCGAGTGGAAGAAGGCGGTGAAGCGGAAGGACTCCTGCGCCTTCGCGTCCTCGTAGTTGCGCACGGGCCCGTCCGTGAAGAAGACGGAGAACATGTTGGAGGCGGTCTGCAGCGTGTGCGCGACGCCCTCCTTGCTCAGCGCCTCGGTGACGAGGCCCTGGATCCGCGCGGACACGGCGTCGACGGTCTCGTACGCGGCATCGTCGAGGAGCCGCAGCTGGGCGAGACCGGCGGCGGTGGCGACCGGGTTCCCGGAGAGGGTGCCGGCCTGGTAGACGGGCCCGGCCGGGGCCAGGTGCGCCATGACGTCGGCACGCCCGCCGAACGCGGCGGCGGGGAACCCGCCACCCATGACCTTGCCGAAGGTCATCAGGTCGGGGACGACGCCCTCGACCCCGTACCACCCGGCACGGCTGGTCCGGAACCCGGTCATGACCTCGTCGGAGACGAACAGCGCGCCGTTGGCCGCGCAGGCGTCCTTCAGCCCCTGGTTGAACCCGGGCAGCGGTGGCACGACGCCCATGTTGCCGGGCGAGGCCTCCGTGATCACGCAGGCGATCTCGCCGGGGTGGGCGGCGAAGGCGGCGTGCACGGCGTCGATGTCGTTGTACGGCAGGACGATCGTGTCGCTCGCCTGCGCGCCGGTGACGCCGGGGGTGTCGGGCAGCGCGAAGGTGGCGACACCGGAACCGGCGGCGGCGAGCAGCGAGTCGACGTGACCGTGGTAGCACCCCGCGAACTTGATCACCTTGGTGCGCCGCGTGAACCCGCGGGCGAGCCGGATGGCCGACATGGTGGCCTCGGTCCCGCTGGACACCAGCCGCACCTGCTCCAGCGGGGCGACCCGCTCGACCATCGCCTCCGCGAGCGCGACCTCGCCCTCGGCGGGCGTGCCGAACGACGTCCCGCGCGCGACCGCGTCCTGCACGGCGGCGATCACCTCGGGGTGGGCGTGCCCGAGGATCATCGGCCCCCAGGAGCAGACGAGGTCGACGTACTCCCGGCCGTCGGCGTCGGTCAGGTACGGCCCGGTGCCGGACACCATGAACCGGGGCGTTCCGCCCACGGCCCGGAAGGCCCGCACCGGGGAGTTCACGCCGCCCGGCGTGACGGCCGCCGCACGGTCGAACAGAGCCTGCGAGGCCGGTGCTTCGTATGGATATGCCAGTTCGCTCATGACCTGCGACTTCTCCGACCTTCTCGACCTTCTCCGACGTATCGGACCCTTGCGCGGACCCTGCCCGGGCCCCACTCGGCCCCGCTCGGCCTCTGGTTGCCCAGGGTGACCTCATCAGGGTAGACAACCCGCCCGACCGCTGCGCCGTCTGCCAGACTGGAGCCCATCCACGCAGCTCAAGCGGGCGGCGCGGAGAGGGGCTGCCGCCGTCCCGCGGACATATGACGGACATATGTTTCACCGCACGTTTCGGCGAGCGGCCGTGGGGGAGGTCACTGACACGATGATCGGGTTGCGCGGCGGGGGCCACGCGTCCTAGAAAAGCAGTCGGGTGGAGATATGCATCGCGGTGGCGGACTGGGCGAGGGGACCGACGACCTGGGTCCTCGACGTGCCCGGCGGGGAAGGCACCGACGCGAGGCGGAGGAAGCGACCGAAGCACGTCAGACACACGGCACACCGAGCGAGCCCGACGGGCTCGGCCGACGCGCCGACCGGCTGGGGGCGGGGAGCAGGAATGGTGGTCGGGTGGGGGTGACCTACAAGTACTTCGGCGCGCCCGACGGCGCGACCGCGGCCCGCGTCCCGATCTCGATGCGCCCCGAGGAGCTCGGCGGCGACGAGCTCGGGATGAACGGCATGTTCACCAAGATCAAGCCGGAGACCATGGCCGCCATGGTCCTCACCGGCATCGAGGGCGTACCCCTGCACAAGGTCCCACCCCTGGAACTGGTCGTCCTGCACCCCGACTACGCGGTCGTGAAACTCCCCATGACCGTCGTCGACCCCCTGCGCGGCATCGGCGAGGAGGCGGTCGGCGCGGCGGCCTTCATCTGGTCGACGGTGCCGGACCGGGGCGGGCCGCGGGACGCGTTCAACGTGTACCAGTTGCTGCACGAGTGGCAGGACTTCAGCCACCGGCTGCATGAGGCGGGGCATCAGCCGTACTGCCTGGTGTGGCCCTGAGCTGGGGTTTCGTGGGATTCGGGCGGGGTCTTCGGGCCTCGCCCTTTTGCTTGCCGGGGATGGGGCCGTCAGGCGGCCAGGGCACATTGGTTTTGTTGGGGGCGCTGATGTGCCCCGGGTGGCGGCCGGTCCGCTCGCTCGGTTGACCCACCAGAGGGAACCATGCGGCCTGCGGGCGTGAGCGGTGGCTGGAAAGCACCGACGCTGAACAGACTGGGAGCCACGTCTGCGCTCGTCGCCCGAGAACGGGGTACCCCGGCGGCGCGAGTCCCCCCTCGGCCCCAGGAGGCACGCCCCATGACGTTCAATCCGCTGGAACAACGGGGTATCCCGTTGGACCGCCAAGTTCGCAGTTGGCGTGAGCTGAACGTGGCTCCGATCGACCCGGACCACTGCGACCCGTACACCCGGTGCCGGATCATCACGATGAACGGGATCGAGGTGGAGGCGATCCTGTTCAGCCACCAGCTCGCCCGGCACACGGTCGATCCGGAGATCAAGCGCCAGCTGGCGCGGGTGCGCTACATCGAGGCGCAGCAGCAGAAGGTCGTGAACTGGCTGCTCCCGGGTGTCTCCTCGGTCCTGGAGACGACGATCGCGTACGAGCAGGTGGCGGTGGACCTGACGGCGTGGGTGGCGCGGATGGAACCGGACCCATACCTGAAGCAGGCGTACCAGTTCGGGGTGCTGGAGGACTTCGACCACCTGTACCGGTACGCGAACCTGTACGAGATGATCGAGCACCGCAAGGCGGAGTCGATCGTCGACGGCCTGACCGAGGTCATGCCCGGCCGGCCCACCCGGTTCCACCACCGCGACCCGGTCGACAACGTCCGCGACCCGTACGCCAAGGACGAGACGAACCCGCTGTCGAAACTGCACGCGCTGACGATCATGTCGGCGGAGCAGCAGACCATGAACTTCTACATGAACACCGGCCCCACCTACATGGAGCCGATCGCCCGTCAGCTGTACCAGGAGATCGGGCTGATCGAGGAGGAGCACGTCACCCACTACGAGTCCCTCGTGGACCCGGGCGAGACGTGGTGGGAGCAGCTCGTCAACCACGAGTACAACGAGTGCTACCTGTACCACTCCTTCATGGAGCAGGAGAGCGACCCCAGGGTCAAGGCGATCTGGGAGCTGCACCTGAACATGGAGCTGGAGCACCTGCACGCCGCCTGCGACCTGATGCGCCGCCACGACGGCCGCGACCCCGCCTCGGTGCTGGCCCCCGAGCTGCCCAACGTGCTCACCTTCGAGCCGAACAAGGGTTACCTGCGCGAGCTGCTGGACACGCAGATGGACCTCACGACGCTTGGTGCCGGCTACGTGCGGGAGGCGCACGAGCGGTTCGAGAAGATGCAGGAGCAGATCCACGGCGGCGAGGCACCGCCGAGCGACCGGGTCATGACCGAGCACGATGAGATGTTCGGCCGTGAGTACCGCGTCCAGACCGAGGGCGAGCACCCCGACCCGACGCAGCGCGAGAAGTAGGGGAGGCCGAGATGTCCGAACTGCACACCCCCCACGCCGGGGACGACATGGCCAAGGACGACGACATCGTCTCCCTGCTGATGCGCCAGCACGGCGACATCCGCAACCTCTTCGACGAGGTCGAGGCGGCCACGGGCGAGGAGCGCCGGGATGCCTTCCGGCGGCTGGTGCGGTTGCTGGCCGTGCACGAGACCGCCGAGGAGGAGGTCGTTCACCCCTTCGCCCGCAAGGGCTTCCCCGGCGGCGAGCAGGTGGTGAAGGACCGTCTCGCCGAGGAGAAGGCGGCCAAGGAGACGCTGGCCGCCCTCGACGAGATGGACACCGACGACCCGAAGTTCATGCCGCAGCTGCTCAAGCTGCGCAAGGACGTCCAGGAGCACGCGCGGGCCGAGGAACGGTACGAGTTCACCCACATCCGCCGCAGCACCGACGTCACCAACCTTGCCGCGATGGCCAAGGCCATCAAGGCCGCCGAGGCGATGGCACCCACCCGGCCCCACCCGGGCGTGGAGTCCGGGGCGAAGAACATGGCCCTCGGACCGGTCGCCGCGCTAATGGACCGCACCAAGGACACCGTCCGTAGGGCCATGGGCAAGGGCTGACTCCGCGCCCTCCTGGCCAGCCGGGGCATCCGCCCGGGCGGCCGGGAGGCCGGGCGGCCGGGAGGGCGGAGCCGGCGTCCCGACCCGGCCGCTGTTTGCCCCCTGCCCCCCGGGGGACCCTGCGCCCATGAGCCAGAAGCCAGGTCGTCGCCGTATGGGCCAGAACCGGATGCTGTGGCTGCTCGACGTCCTGGGGCGTGATCCCAGGGCGGACGCGGCGATCGACAAGCTCACCAAGGGCGTGCGGGCGCTTCCGCTGGGCCGGGCCCGAGACGCGTTGCACGGCAGGTGGCTCGGCCATCCCGTGCACCCCCTGATGGTCCAGGTGCCGGTCGGCAGCTGGATGTCCGCCGCCGTGCTCGACCTGTGGCCCGGCCGCACCCGGGAGGCCGGCCTCCTGGTGGGGGTCGGGCTGGCGGCGGCCGGTCCGGCCGCGTTGGCGGGCGAGTGTAGACACCGAAAGCCGTCATGGCCGCCGCGTAGCGCGAGCGCACGTGGCGGTCACCGCCCCCGGGGCAGAGGTCCCACGTCGGATCGGCGGCCGGGGCGCATCGCCGCGTGCCGCTGCCCGGGACCGGGGCCCGACCGGGCGGCCAGGGCATCGGCGACCGCGCCGGTGACGAAGGCGTACACCGTCTTGTGCAGCAGGTCGACGGCGAGTTCGCGGCGGGGCCAGGTCTGGGGCGGGGCACCGACGCCGGTGGCGTTCTCCAGGATCTGGTCGGAGGTGACCCGGACGACGGCGAACTTCCCCGACGACCAAGGCCCGCGCAGCCCCGCGTGCGCCATCACCGACCGCAGAACCCCGAGGAGGGCGCCCTGCCCCAGGTGCATGGCCAGGTTCACCGGCACCGGCTGACGCCTGGAGTACTCTCGCATCCCGATCAGGCGTTCCAGTGTGCGGGCGGGGACGTGGGAGTCGGGCCGGTCGGTCAGCCGTTGCTCCGCCTTCTCGCCCAGCGTCATCACCAGCACTCCGGTCGTACCGGCCAGCAGTCCCTGCCACAGTGCGCGCTTCATCATGTGGCGGCGAGTACCCAGCGCGCCTCGGCTCACCTGCTCCCCGGCCTCGGGCGGAGACGGGCCGTCCGGGTCCGCACAGCGGGGGGGGGCGGCCGGGTCCGCTCAGCGGGCCACCGTGCACAGCGCACTGCTGACGGCGGCCGCGCAGGCCAGCAGGGCCGATGCCCAGGCACCGTGGCGTCTGAGCAGGTCGCGTCGCAGCCGCAGGTACCGGGCCTCGTACTCCCGGCCAAGCTCATCGGCACGGCACAGGGTCGCCTCGAACATCTCGCGGGAAAGGCGGAGACGGTGGGCGACGTAGTGCCGGGTGAGGTCCTCCGCCTGCGCGGTGGTCAGCCAGGGGAGGGCGTCGCAGAGCGCCTGCGCCTCCCGGTGTGCGGCTTGCCGGTGTTCCCGGGCCAGGAGGAAGCCTTCCGCCTCCGCCGCGATGCCCTGGGCGACACCGGAGACCGGACCGCGGAGGTGCCCGTCCGTCATCTCCGGTCGCCCTTGTGACCGCTCGTGTCGAACGCGTCGCGTTGTCCGGTGTTCTCCGCCTGGTCGAGGCCGGCGAGGCCAGGGTGGTGCAGGTCGAAGGCGGGGGACTCGGAGCGGACCCTGGGCAGGGTGACGAAGTTGTGGCGGGGCGGCGGGCAGGAGGTCGCCCATTCCAGCGAGCGTCCATAACCCCAGGGGTCGTCGACCTCGATCCGCTCGCCGCGCTGGGCGGTCTTCCAGACGTTGTAGAGGAAGGGCAGCGTGGACAGGCCCAGGAGGAAGGCTCCGATGGAGGAGACGGTGTTGAGGGCGGTGAAGCCGTCGGCGGCCAGGTAGTCGGCGTAGCGGCGGGGCATGCCCTCGGCGCCGAGCCAGTGCTGGACCAGGAACGTGGTGTGGAAGCCCACGAACAGCGTCCAGAAGTGCACCTTTTCCAGCCGTGTGTCGAGCATGGTGCCCGTCATCTTCGGCCACCAGAAGCTGAAGCCGGCGAACATCGCGAACACGATCGTGCCGAAGAGCACGTAGTGGAAGTGCGCCACGACGAAGTAGCTGTCGGTGACGTGGAAGTCGATCGGCGGCGAGGCCAGCAGCACGCCCGTCAGCCCGCCGAACAGGAACGTGACCAGGAAGCCGGCCGCCCACAGCATCGGCGGTTCGAAGGACAGCGAGCCCCGCCACATGGTGCCGATCCAGTTGAAGAACTTCACCCCGGTGGGCACGGCGATGAGGAAGCTCATGAACGAGAAGAACGGCAGCAGCACGGCGCCGGTGGCGAACATGTGGTGCGCCCACACCGTCACCGACAGGCCGGTGATGGCGATGGTGGCACCCACCAGCCCCATGTAGCCGAAGATCGGCTTCCGCGAGAAGACGGGGATGATCTCGGTGATCACCCCGAAGAAGGGCAGGGCGAGGATGTAGACCTCGGGGTGGCCGAAGAACCAGAAGAGGTGCTGCCACAGGATCGCCCCGCCGTTCTCCGGGTCGAAGACGTGCGCACCGAACTGGCGGTCCGCCTCCAGCACCAGCAGGGCGGCGGCCAGCACGGGGAAGGCCAGCAGGACGAGCACCGAGGTCAGCAGCACGTTCCACGTGAAGATCGGCATGCGGAACATGGTCACGCCGGGCGCCCGCATGCAGATGATCGTGGTGATGAAGTTGACCGCGCCGAGGATGGTGCCGAAGCCGGAGAGCGCCAGTCCCATGATCCACAGGTCACCGCCGGTGTACGGGGTGCGCTCACCGCCGCTGAGCGGTGGATAGGCGGTCCAGCCGAAGTCCGCGGCGCCCTGCGTGGTGAGGAAACTGCCGAGCACGATCAGGCCGCCGAAGGCGAACAGCCAGTACGACAGCATGTTCAGCCTCGGGAACGCGACGTCCGGGGACCCGATCTGCAGCGGCATGATCGCGTTGGCGAACCCGGCGAACGTCGGAGTGGCGAACAGCAGCAGCATGATCGTGCCGTGCATCGTGAAGGACTGGTTGTACTGCTCCGCCGACACGATCTGGAGACCGGGCCGCGCCAGCTCAGCCCGCACCACCATGGCCAGCACTCCCCCGATCAGGAAGAACGCGAACGACGTGATCAGGTAGAGGTGGCCGATCTTCTTGTGGTCGGTCGTGGTCAGCCAGGTGACCACGACGTGGCCCCGGCCACGGCGTTCGGCCACGGGGACGGGAGCCACCGGCTCGGTATGGGTCGCCATCACGTTCCTCACTCGGCGGAGCGCCTGGTGGTCGGCCGTTGGACGGCGACGGTCCCGCCCCTCCGGCCGTGTGTCTCGGGCAGCGTGTGTCCAGCCCTCGTGGAAGGTAGTTCGCTCCGGTACGGGACCGCGCCCGCATCCAGCCGATCGCGGGCCGAACGGGCCCCACGTTCCAGTCGGACGGGTGACGACGGGGGAGCGCCGGGCACCGGCCGCGGTGACCGTGGCCGTTTCGTCCGCGGTGCCACGGAAACCCGGCGCCGGACGGTGGCCGCCGGGACACCGGAAGCGGAGGGCGTTCGATGAGGAAGCTGTGGTGGGCGGTTCCGGTCGCGGCCGTCGGGGCGGCGGCCGTACGGCGGTCCCGGCCGGCGCACCGGGCCGACGAGCGGGCGGGCGACCGCTGGCTCACCGTGACGGTCAACCGGCCGCCCACGGACGTGGGGTCGGAGGGGAAGCTGCCGCCGCCCCTGGACGAGCTGGCGGAACGGATCGATGTGCGGATCCGGCCGGCGCCGGGCGACCGCGGCACGGAAGTAGCCGCGCGCTTCAAGGAGCCCGTGCCCGCCGCGTCCACGTCCGCGCCCGCGCGGCTGGCCGGGCAGGACCCCCGGCAGGAGCTGCGGCGCGCGTTGCGGGACGCGAAGTCTTTGCTGGAGGCGGGCGAGGTACTGCGGCCCGACGCGCCGCCCACGACCCGCTCCACGCCGGGCGGAAAGCTGGTCGAACTGTTCACCCGTCGCTCCGGTGGGGAGGGAGTGCTGTGAAGGCGCTGTGCTGGGAAGGCGTGAACAAGCTGTCCGTCGAGCAGGTCCCCGATCCGGAGCTGCGCAACGACCAGGACGTCATCGTGCGGCTGATCGCGGGCACCACCTGCGGCTCCGACCTGCACCTCATCGGCGGCTACATCCCGGCGATGCGCGCCGGTGACGTGATCGGCCACGAGTTCGTCGGCGAGGTCGTCGAGACCGGCTCCGCCGTGCGCAGGCACAAGGTCGGCGACCGGGTCGTCGTCTGCTCCTTCGTCGGCTGCGGGCGCTGCTGGTACTGCGCCAACGACCTGTGGTCCCTGTGCGACAACACCAACACCAACCCGGGCATCGGC
This sequence comes from Streptomyces sp. WG5, assembly GCF_049974565.1. Classification (NCBI taxonomy): domain Bacteria; kingdom Bacillati; phylum Actinomycetota; class Actinomycetes; order Kitasatosporales; family Streptomycetaceae; genus Streptomyces; species Streptomyces sp. WG5. The sequence goes on from NZ_JBNGGC010000018.1 coordinate 179,859, forward strand.
CAGGCCCTCTTCGGCTACGAGACCGCCGGGATCTTCGGCTACTCGCACGCCATGGGCGGCCTGCGCGGCAGCCACGCCGAGTACGTCCGCGTGCCCTTCGCCGACTACGGCGCCTTCAAGGTCCCCGAGGGCATCGACGACACCAGCGCCCTGTTCGTCTCCGGCTCCGTGCCCACCGGGTGGATGGGCGCCGACCTGGCCGGGGTGAAGCCCGGTGACGTGGTCGCGGTGTGGGGCTGTGGCGCGGTGGGGCAGATGGCCGCCCGGGCGGCCGTCCTCAAGGGCGCGGAGCAGGTCATCTCCATCGACCGCATCCCCGAGCGGCTGGCGATGGCCGAGCGGTACGCCGGCGCGGAGACCATCGACTACACCGCCACGGACGTCGCCGCGGAACTGCGCGAGCGCACCGGCGGACGCGGCCCGGACGTGTGCATCGAGGCCGTGGGCATGGAGGCGCACAGCGACGGGCCGATGCACCTGTACGACCAGGCCAAGCAGCAGCTGCGCCTCCAGACCGACCGGCCCACCGCCGTACGCCAGGCCATCCACGCGTGCCGCAAGGCCGGCACCGTCTTCGTCCTGGGGGTCTTCGCGGGTGCCGTCGACAAGTTCCCGCTCGGTGCCGTGATCAACAAAGGGCTCACCGTGCGCGGCGCCCAGATGCACGGCCAGCGCTACATCCCGATGCTGCTCGAGCGGATGGCCGCCGGCGAGATCGAGACGGCCCACCTCGCGACCCACACCGTCTCGCTCGACCAGGCGCCCACGGCGTACGACATGTTCAAGGAGAAGACCGACGGCTGCGTACGCGCCGTCATCCGCCCCAGCCCTGAAGGACCGCGTGATCACCAGTAGGGTCGCCCACGGACTCGCCCGGCGCCTGGCCCGGTGGCGGTCGGCGCCGGCCCTGCACCCCCACGGGGTGCTGTGCACGGGGACGCTGACCGTCACCGCCGGCGCGGGGGCCCGGTGGGGGGTCCCGTGGCTGGACGGGTCCGGCTCCTACCCGGTGACGGTGCGCTGGTCGCGGGCGCTGGGCCTCCCCCGAGGGCTGCCGGACGGTCTGGGACTGGCTGTGCGCGTCGAGGGCGCCGACGGTCCGGGCAGCGCGCTCGACCTGCTGTTCACGTCCAGCCGCCCCGGCCGGTTCGGCCGCCACCTGCCTCTCCCCCGGTCCGACGCCCTGAAGGGGCCGTACTCGACCCTGTTGTCGTACCGGGTGGGTGATCGCGAGCGGGTGCTGGCGGCCTTCCCGGTGCACGAGCCCGACGCACGCCGAGAGGACGTGCGGCCGACTCTGTGGCAGGAACTCGCCCGCCGGCCCGTCCGGTTCGCCCTGCGGGCGGCGGCACCAGACGAGCCCTGGCGCACCTTCGCCACCCTGAGCCTGGAGGCGGTGCGCCCCGCTCCGGCCTCCCGCACCGTGTCCTACGACCCCTACGCGCACAACCTGCCCCGCCTGCACCCCACCGAACGGCTGCGACGCCTCCGCGACGCCGCGTACACCGGTTCCCGCCACGGACGAACCGCCGACGATCGCGACAAGTGAGGCGGTCGCTCCGGCGGCGGTGCCGACGACCGGCAGACGACAGGAAGCGCCCGCCATCAGCCGCAGCCGCAGCCGCATGAACGGCGTCAGCGGCCCTTCGGACGGCGGGTGGCACGAACCACGCGGGATACGGCGGCCGCAGCTCCTGCGGCAACGAAGGCCGTGAACGCGACGCGGCGGGCGGCGGAGCCACCGGCCGGTGCGAGGTCACGGAGCCGGTCGAAAAGGCTCAGGGGGACACCTCGCACAGCGTTGCCCGGCGGGCGCCGCGGGACGCCGGGGTGGGGGCGAGTCGGAGCGGTCGCCCGAACTGCTTCCCACACAGCGCCGATCCGCCGCAACCGGCGGTCGCCGAACGCGTCCCGCAGATGGGGCAGCAGCTCGTCCTCCTCGTCACGGATGTCCTGGCGGATCAGGGTGAACGCCTGCCGGATCCACTCGGCCCGCCGCGGGTCGTCGGGCGACTTCTCGACCTGTGCGACCAGCTCGTTGATCGCCTGGTGCTCCTCCTCCACCCGACCGGTGAGTTCCTCTCCGTCGGGAGCCACTCGACGCAGGACGGGCCACAGAACAGTCTCCTCCGCGAAGGCGTGACTGAACACCAGCTGGACGATGGCCTGCCACAGGGCATCAAGCTCGTCGTCCGAACCCCCGGCCAGCCAGCAGTTCATCATCCTGTCGAGCCGGGCGTGATCCCGGCGCTGACGCACGAGGATGCTGCCGTCGCCTCCCAGCGCCGCGGGATCCCGGTGAGTGATCGAGATGGTCACGGTCGTCGCTCCTGCCTCGCGGTGACGCCTGGGTCCGGACCGGCGCCGTCCTCCGTGCCGGAGGCGCCTCTGCCCTCGGGAGGACGGGCGCTGGCACGCGTACTGCAAGGGAACCCCGCGACCGCCGCCCGGCTCCTCGATACCGCACTCGCCACGGGGCTCGCCACCACCCACGAGGAGCACGCCGTGGCAGGGCCGCTGCTACTGCGCTGGGCAGCCGCACTCGGTCCGCTCCACTCCATCACCCCGATCGTCTTCCCAGCACTGCGGGACCTGGCACAGCAGACCGGAGAGACCATCGGCCTTGCCGAATACGAACCGGCCACCCGGACGGCACGCATGGCCTCCGTGGTACCGGGCAGCAAACCGATCCACTACGACCTGCCCACCGGATCGGACGTCCCTCTCGCCGCGGGCGCCGCGGGCAAAGCCATCCTCGCCTTCCTGCCCGACGACACCCTCTCCGGCCTTCCGCTGGTCACATACACCGACCGCACGCCACTGCATCGCACCACGATCAGGAAGGACTTGGCCCAGGTACGCGACCGCGGCTGGCCGTCGGCGACGGTGAACGCATCCCGGACGGCTACGGCATCGCCGTGCCGTACTTCGCCCAGCACACCGTGGCCGGCTCCAACACGGCCACCGTCCCGCGCCACCGGGCCGATGAGATCGACGTCGACGCAGTGAGAACCCGGCCTTCCGCCGCGGCCCTGTCGATCACACAGCTGCTGTCGGTATGACCGATGATCCGCCCGTTACGGTGTCCCGCCGAAGCCCTTGCACTGGGGAGTGGGCCGCACCGATGGCGACGACGCCGGTCAGGGGGCAGCTCCAGGCCGTCGGCACCGCGTTGAGCCAGGAGCCGCTACAGGAAAGGTGCGAGAAGCTCTCGGTCCCACCCCGGTCATGTGCCGGGCCGTCGGGCGACCAGGGCACATGGTGGACACATCGGTTCGGCCGAGGTCACTGATGTGCCCTCGGCGGCGGGCGGGTCGCCGTTGCCCTCCGCCTCTGTGCAGGCGTGGTCGATCGCCTTGCGGGTGCGGGTCTCACTGGACGGCAGCAGGTGCGTGTACGTCCGGAGCGTGAAGCCGGGATCCGAGTGGCCGAGGTACTCGGAGAGCGCCCTGACGCTCTCCCCCACTCCCCCATCCCGTTCGCCGAAGCGGGTCTGGACGGGCGCCCGTCCATGATGACCGGCGCCTCCGCCACCCAGTCGACCGACCGGAGGTCGCGTTCCACGAGGTGTGGGAGTCACCGCCCGCCGCAGGGCAGGCCCGGTCAGCCTGGAGCGACGCGGCTGAGATCCTCCCAGGACCGGTACAGATCCGTTCGGGCCCGGTCCATCTCCAGGACATGGTCGAAGGACTGGCTGCCCACAATCAGCCGTCGGGGCGGGTTCGGCAGTGCCGCCAGCTGCATGATGACCGGGGCGGCGGTGTCCGGCTCGGGGGCGACGGCGTCGCCCCACATCGCCTCCATCTCGGTGCGCAGCCGCTGGTAAGGGGGCAGGGGTTCGGTGTTCGTGGTGCCGGCGGTGAACAGGCCGGTGTTGTAGCCGCCCATCTGCACGATGGTGACCTTGATGCCGAACCCTTCGACCTCCATCGCGAGTGCCTCGCTCACCGAGTCCAGTGCCGCCTTGCCCGCGCCGTAGTAGCCGACCGTGGCCATGCCGCCGCCGCTGCCCATCGAGGTGACCTGAAGAAGCCGCCCGCCGCCCTGGGCACGCAGGTGCGGAAGGACCGCCTGAGCCACCCACACGGCGCCGAAGAAGTTCACATCCATATGGGCCCGGATCTGCTCCTCCGTGGCCTCCTCCACCATGCCGTAGAGCATCGCTCCCGCGTTGTTGACAACGACGTCCAGCCTGCCGAAGGCGGCCGCCGCGTGCTCCACCGCGTTGAACACCACCCTGCGGTCGGCCACGTCCAAGGGCAGCGGGACCAGGTGGTCGGGGTACTCCTCGGCCAGTTCCTCCAGGGGCCCGATGTCACGGGCGGCAGCCACCACGCGGTCGCCACCTGCCAGGGCGGCCACGGTGAAAGCGCGCCCCAGGCCACGGGATGCGCCGGTGATGAGCCAGACCCTTGTGCCCGTCATGATGCGTCACCTCAAGTAAGTAAAACGAGCCGTCTCGGTTCGCTATGACCGTAGAGCATGAGAGCAATCACAGCAATACGGTTCGTCTCGTTTCCTTTCCTGGGTAGGCTGGCCGCATGTCCACGGAGAGAGGGCCGGACCATTCCCGGCGCAAGGAGCGGTCCCGGCAGGCGATCCTCGCGGCTGCCCGCGCCCTGGTCGCCGAAGAGCCGTACGAGAAGGTCACGCTCGAAGCCATCGCCGCGCGCGCCGGCGTCGGCAAGCAGACGATCTATCGGCGGTGGCCGTCGAAAAGCGCGGTCGTCGTCGCCGCCCTTCTGGCTCTGAGCGAGGATGCGGACGGGCAGTCGGTCACGCTGCCGGACACCGGTGACCTCCGAGCCGACCTGGGGCTCGTCATGCGCGCCACGGTCGAGGAGTTCGCCGACCCCTCCTTCGACAAGCTGATCCGCGCCCTGAACACCGAAATCGCCAATGACGCCGCGCTGGCAGCCGAGTACCGCGCGAAGCTGGCCGGGCCGCTGGACGAGGCGAAGAAGGCACGCCTGCGCAGCGCCCAGAAGGCGAGCCAGCTCGCCCCTGACGCCGACCTCGACCTGGTGCTCGAAATGCTTTACGCGCCGCTCTTCCTGAGGTGGCTGCACCGTAGCGGTCCGCTGACGACCGCGTACGCGGATTCGCTCGTTGACGCGACACTCAGAGCCTTCGGCCCCTGAAGAACGGGAGTGGCCGGCTGGGTGCGGGGACGACGTCCGGAGGAGCCGGAGGCATCCGAACCGGAGACGTGGCGGAAGCGGTGCACCGCGCCGCACCATCCGGATGCGATTCCTCCCCGGCGTGAACGCCGGAGCCTCCTCGCAAGAATCAGGCGAACAGGGCCCGAAGGCCGTCCGCCGGGCCACGGCCCAAGGCTCCGTCCCACCGCCTCGAACCGGTCGCCCCCCTCTGCGTGCCGCCCACGAGGCCCTCACCCGGCTCAACCGGCTCCTGGTACCCCGGCTCGCCGGCTGGACCGCGGCTGCAACCTGCTCGATCCGCTGCCCCGACACGGCCCGGCTGCGGCCGGCCGGTCCCGGGCGACCCCCGGCGGATGGCCGGTGCCCCCGGCTGAACCACACCGGACAGGCGCTCCGACCAGTCACCGAGGGCACAAGCCAGGGTGTATGAGACCGGAAAACGGTGTGCCCAGGCCGGCAGGCGGGACGGCTGACCGGCGAGAGGCGTGCCCGGGGCCCGCTCGTACGATGGGTGCGTGAGCAGGAGCACCCGAGCAAGCAGCCGCCCGGCCGGGCGGCTGTTCGTGCTGCTGGTGATGGCGGTGCTGGCCGGCGTGCTGGGCATGCACGGCCTGGCCCCCGGGGCGACGCCGGCTGCGCAGAAGGGCGCAGATCACGCCATGGTGAGGGACGCGGCGGACGGTGTTCCGCATGCGGGCGGGGGTTGTACGCACACGGATGGCGGATCGAGCCACCTCGATCACGCAGATGGGACGTGTGCGGCTGCCGGTACCGGTTCGGCGTACACGCCGCCCGCGTTGACCGCCGCCTTGCTGGACCCGCCACCCGCCCCTGCACCCGCTGCCGGGTTGTCGGGGTCGCCGCACGACGGCCGGGCCCCGCCCGATCTTTCCGAACTGCAACTCCTGCGGATATAGAGCGGCCCGCTCGGCACCCCTGTAGCCGGTGCTTCCCGGTGACGGTGCCGTGCTTCCGCACGCCCTGACATCCCTTCCACCGCGCGCCGTGACGGCGCGTCAAGGAGTTGCACCACCATGATCCGCAAGCGTTCCCTCATCCGCCGTACCGCCGCCGTTGCTGCCGCGAGTGCGGCAGCGCTCGTCCTGGCCGCCTGCGGCGGAAACGGCGACGGCGACAGCTCGGCCGGACACGACGGCCACAATGCCACCGCTCCCTCGTCCGCCCCGGCGTCGGCATCGGCCCCGGCCTCGGCATCGCAGGAACAGCACAACGCTGCCGACGTCGCCTTCGCGAAGGGGATGATCCCCCACCACCGCCAGGCCATCGAGATGGCTGACCTCGCGCCCGACCGTGCGCAGTCGGCCGAGGTGAAGAAGCTTGCCGCAGACATCAGGAAGGCCCAGGACCCGGAGATCAAGACGCTCTCCGGCTGGCTGACCTCCTGGGACGAGGAAGTGCCCGCCGAGGGCGCCATGGACCACTCCACGCACGGCATGGGCGGCATGATGTCGGCCGAGGAGATGACCGAGCTCGGGAATGCCTCGGGCAAGGCGTTCGACACCGCCTTCATGGAGTTGATGATCAAGCACCACGAGGGCGCGGTTGAGATGGCGGAGACCGAGCAGTCCGACGGCGTCTACGGGCCGGCCACGAAGATGGCCGGAGAGATCATCGCCTCGCAGAGCGCGGAGATCGAGCAGATGAGCATGCTGCTCGGCAAGAGCTGACCGCATCACGTCAGCGCGGGGCGGGCACCACCGACGCCCGCCCCGCGCATGCCCGGGCCCGTCGCCTCTCCTCCGCGTCACTCTCCTGTCTGCCGGCGCCGGGCACTGGCTGCTCCTTTACCGCCCGGCGCAGGGCCGGACCAAACCTGGGAATATACCCCTGGGGGGTACAGTTGGTGGTGTGACCTCCAGGGTCCCTGTGGAACGCCGAAGGGAGATGACGGTCATGGACCACGGCACGCACCAGTCCGGCACCGCGCACGGCCACGGCACCCGTACGGGCGGCCACGGCGGGCATGGCGGAGATCACGCGCACGGCGCGACCTGGGCGACCGCGATGAAGGCGACGCTGCACTGCCTCACCGGGTGCGCCATCGGTGAGATCCTCGGCATGGTCATCGGCACCGCCCTGACATGGGGCAACGTGCCGACGATGGCCCTGGCCATCACTCTGGCCTTCGTCTTCGGCTACTCCTTCACCCTCTTCGCGGTGGTGCGCGCCGGGGTGTCCCTGAAGGCGGCGATCAAGGTGGCGCTGGCCGCCGACACCGTCTCCATCGCCGTGATGGAGCTGGTCGACAACGGCATCATCGCGCTGACGCCGGGAGCTATGGACGCTCACCTCTCGGACGGACTGTTCTGGTACGCCCTGCTCGGCGGCTTCGCCGTGGCGTTCGTGATCACCACGCCGGTCAACAAGTGGATGATCGGCCGCGGCAAGGGCCACGCCGTCGTCCACGCGTACCACTGACCCGGACCGTCGCATCGCCGGCACGCTCGGCGCAGAAGCGGCAGTGCCCGTGCAGGTCCGCGTGGGCGGCGTACCTGGGGTCGCGAACAGCGCATCCGTCCGTCGACGTCAACGCCCGGTCCATGGGCGGCGGGTGCGCCCTGGCAGCAGAGACGGGACCGTTCCGCACTGACGATGCCGGCGCGGAACGGTCCCGGCATGTCCCACCGCCCGCCGGCCGTGGGCGGTCAGCCGCAGCAGTCGCAGTCGGCGCGGCAGCCGCAGCCGCCCGCCCCGGCGTCGGCGGCCGAGGCCGCCAGGGTCGCAGAGGGTGCGCAGCATCCCTTGCCCTGCCAGGCGTCGTGGCCTTCCTTGAGGGCGAGGGCGGCGATGACGAGCGCGGCGATCGGGTCGGCCCAGGTCCAGTCGAGGGTGGCGTTGAGGACCAGGCCGGCCAGGAGGACGGCCGACAGGTACGTGCACAGGAGCGTCTGTTTGGAGTCGGCGACCGCGGAGGCGGACCCGAGTTCGCGGCCGGCCTTGCGCTGGGCGGCGGACAGGAACGGCATGATCGCGAGGGAGAGGGCGGCGATGACGATGCCGGGGACGGAGCGTTCGGCCTCGCCGGTTCCGGTCAGGGCGCGGACGGCGTCGACGGTGACGTAGGCGGAGAGCGCGAAGAAGGAGACGGCGATGATCCGCAGGGTGCGTTGCTCGCGGGCCTCGCGGACGGCGTGGTCGCGGGCGGAGAACTGCCAGGCGACCGCGGCGGCGGACGAGACCTCGATGACGGAGTCGAGGCCGAAGCCGATCAGGGCCGTGGAGGAGGCGAGGGCGCCGGCGGTGATGGCGACGACCGCCTCCACGGCGTTGTAGGTGATCGTGGCGGCGACCAGCAGGCGTATGCGCCTGGCGAGGGCCTCGCGGCGGACCGGGGAAGGGCCGAGCGATACCGCGGCCATCAGCAGCAGCCCTCGTCGTCGGCGTCCGGGCAGGTGCGGTCGCTCTCCACGGCGAGCACGGCGGTACGGAGGTCGTCCAGCGCGTGGCCGAGGCGCGGGTCGGCGAGTTCGTAGCGGCTGCGGCGGCCTTCGGGGACGGCGACGACCAGACCGCAGTCGCGCAGACAGGCCAACTGATTGGACAGCCGGGTGCGGGAGATGCCGAGGGCCTCGGCGAGGTCGGAGGGGTAGGCCGGCGCCTCGCGCAGCGCGAGCAACAGGCGGCAGCGGATCGGGTCGGCCAGTGCCCTGCCGAAGCGGGTCAGGGCGTCGAGGTCGGTCGCGAAGGTCAGCACCCTCCAACAGTACACATAATCTTGAATTCAAGAATTCTTGAATCATTCGGTGTTCCCACACCCCGCAGCGCGATACCCGTGTTCGTACGTGTCGCGTTCGCCGCCGAGATGACCAACGCCCGCTGCCCGGGCGCGCTGCGCCGGTAAGCCGCGGTGACGGTCAGTACACCGAGGCGGACACCGCCGACCAGCGGTACGGTCGCCGGGTGCAGCCCGTACGGGCGCTCAGCCCTGATCGGCTTGCGGGCTCGGTGGCCGCCTCGGGTGCCGCCTCGGTGGCCGTGCCACCCGTGTCGGCCACGGTCCGCGAGCGGTTGCGCGCGAAGACGACGAGACGCAGGACCGCGAACCGCGCGACACCGGCGAGTGCGGACGCGGACAGGTAGACGGCCTGCTCGAGCACCGCACCGGCCGTTGCCACCAGGTGGTGCAGGGCGAACATCGCCACGCAGGTCACCGCGTACGCGGCCGCCGCGGATCCGGCCGACTGCGCGTGCTGGCGCCAGGTCGCGTGCCTGCCCGCCCCGAAGGTGAACCGGGCGTGCAGCTCGGTGGCGAGCAGCGTGGAAACCGCGGTGATCAGGGCGTTGGCCAGGGCCCAGGGGAGCCAGGAGGCGAGGGCCGCCACGGCGAAGCTGGAGGCCAGCCCCACCCCGCCGCCGCAGAGCACGAAGCGAGCGAAGGCGGTGAAGGCGCCGGGTGCCGCCTGCTGCCGGTTCTGTGCTGTGTCCATGATCCGCCCCCTTTTTTCGTCCGGCTCGCTCCGTGAAACGCGCGCTCCTCGGCTCCGCGGCCGAGAAGCGCGCCATACAGTGGTGCCATGATGGCACACCCATGGCACTACTGTGAATCGAATTGGCAGCACCGGTGACTGTGGTGGCACCACCGACGGTCAGAGGCCGCGTCCGCGCCGGCTACCGCGGATCGCGGCCGAAGGACGCCTTCGACCAGAAGTAACCGAGCGCGGTGAGAGCCAGGCACCAGGCGACCGCGAGCCAGCCGTTGTGGCCGATCCAGGTCCCGAGCAGCAGGCCGCGCAGGGTCTCGATGGCGGGGGTGAACGGCTGGTACTCGGCGACCGGCTGGAACCAGCCCGGCATCGCGTCGACCGGCACGAAGGCGCTGGAGATGAACGGGAGGAAGATCAGCGGCATCGCGTTGTTGCTCGCCGCCTCCGCGTTCGGGCTGACCAGACCCATGCCGACCGCGATCCAGGTGAGCGCGAGAGTGAAGAGCACCAGCAGTCCGAGTGC